>JABURQ010000137.1 GCA_014762625.1 Planctomycetaceae bacterium
TCAATGACGACGGCGGGCACCGATTGCACACCGAGGCCCTTGGCCTGGTTCGCTACGTCCAGAAATTCATGGACCACATCGACTGGAAAGAAGTGAACGCGAGGTATCGGCTGGCATCGTCATAGTCCGCCATGTGTGTACGACGCCGTCACTGCCTTGTTCCGCCGAACCAACGGTCTCATGAGAATTGTACCGATCTTACAATTCGCCGTCGTCTGTTTGCCTTGATTCCCGCCACTGTTCCCAACGCTTGTAAAGCGTGAAGTACACCGGAATCAGGACCAGCGTGTGGATCGCCGAAGTGATCACTCCGCCGATGACCGGGATCGCGATCCGTTTCATCGGTCCGGCTCCGGGAGTCGTCGCCCACAGAATCGGCATCAGTGCGATGAAGTCGGTCAGCACCGTCATCAATTTGGGACGGACGCGGAGGACAGAACCTTCGATAACGGCTGTTTGCAGTTCTTCCGAGCTCAATGCCCGTCCCTTTTCCCGGCGATGTTTTTTGTAGGCCAGGTCGAGGTAGACATGCATGATGATCCCCGTCTCTGCGGCCAGACCCGCCAGTGCGATGAACCCGATGGCAACCGCTACGCTCCAGTTGTAGCCCAGCCAATACATGCCCCACACGCCGCCGATCAGCGCGAACGGCAGCGTCAGCATCGTGATCATCGTCTCGGTGACGTTCTTCATATTGAAGTAGATCAGTATGAAGATGATCGCCAACGTGATCGGAATAATGATCTGAAGTCGTTCGCGGACCTGCTGCATGAACTCGTACTGTCCGCTCCACTCGGTGTAGTAGCCAGCGGGCATCGCGAGGCGGTCTTCCGCAATCGCTTTCTCGATGGCCGCTTGCGCCTCATTGACGTACGAGCCGATGTCCAGACCAGCGTCGATGTCGACTGGGATATTGACGACGAGCATTCCCGATTCACTCTTGATGACCGGAGGACCATCGACGAACTCGATTTGCGCCACTTGAGAAAGAGGAATCTGATTTCCTTTGGGAGTGGCGATGAGAATCCGTTGCAGCTTGGTCGGGTCGTCTCGCAGTTCCCGAGGATAGCGGACGTTGATCGGAAAGCGATAACGACCTTCGACCGTCGTATCGATGTTCATCCCTCCGATCGCGGTTTCGACCATACGCTGGACATTCCCCACTTCCAATCCGTAACGGGCGCATTCGTCGCGATCGACCTGGATGTCAAGGTAATGACCTCCCAAAGCCCGTTCCGCCACGACGCTCAGCGTCCCCGGAACATCCTGGAGAATCTCTTCCAACTGAATGCCGACCTCGGCCAGTTCTTCCAGGTCGGTGCCGTACAGCTTGAGACCGAGCAATCCTCGCATGCCGGTGGTCAGCATTCCGATCCGTGTCTCGATCGGCATCAGCCACCAATTCGGCATGCCGGGGATGCTGATCTCGCGCTGCATTTCCTCTTTGGTCAGCTCGGCAAACGTGGTGGCAACGAAGGGCACCTCGTTGATCCTGCCTTTCCAGCGGGCGCGAAGCAGAGAAATTGCCTGGTCCTCTTTTTCCGGACTGATCGCTGCCTGTGAGAGAAGGATTTCAATCAGGTCTCGGGTCGATTGACGAAGTATCCGCTCCGGCAGTTTCGGACGAATCTGTTTCATTTCTTTCCTCAGCAGATCACTCGCCCACTGTTGTTCCAGTTCCTGCGTTTCGAGCGATCCCAGTTTCTCGCTCTGGTCAGACTGCTGTTCGCGGTGCTGTTCCAATCCCGCCCGCAGCCGCTCCATGCCGTCGCGGAGTCCTACCATCAGCTCAATCCGAGTCTGCCGATTCAATTCGGCGCGGGACATTCCTTCCAATTGCGTGGTGATGGTGTCACGTTTCAGTTCTTTTCCTGCTTCCGTCAGGAGACCTTCCCTCTCAAGCTCCGTCAACATTTCGCCAGAGAGTTGTTTCAGATATCCCTTTTCGATCAGGCGCTGCGGCCAGTCTTCTTCGGGCCGTAATGACGCATGAGTTTCCACCATCGAGAGAGGAGCCGGATCTGTCGGTGTTGTGAACCGGCCGACTTTTCCCAACACGACGTTCACCTCGGGAAACTGTGCCAGTAGTTGATCCTGAACCTGCAGCGTCCTGCGGGCTTCCGTCACCGATAACCCCGGAACGGTGGTTGGCATATACAGGATATCTCCTTCCCGTAGCGGGGGCATGAACTCGCTACCGACCTTTGTCCAGGGAACGATCGTCAGCGCTAGCAGACTGAAGGCGATAAGCAGACTGATCAATTTGTGACGCAAGGAAAATCGGATGAACGGCATGTAGATCCAGATCATCAACCGGTTGATGGGATTATCCTCTTCTCGGGGAATCCGCCCACGAACGAAAAATCCAGCGAAAATCGGGATCACCGTGACAGCGATGAACGCGGCAGCCGCCATCGCAAAAGTCTTTGTCGCTGCCAGTGGTTTGAACAGCCGCCCCGCTTGTCCTTCCAGGGCGAAGACCGGCAAAAATGCGACCGTTACCACGAGTAACGCCGTGAACAACCCGGGGCCGACTTCCTGCGAGGACCGCTTGACCAGTTCCCAATGATTGGAATCGGGGTCTTTCTCCTTATGTTTGTGCAGGTTCTCGATGACGACGATCGACGAATCGACCATCGTACCGATTGCTACGGCGATGCCGGAGATCGACATGATGTTCGCATTGAATCCCAGTAGTCTCATCGCCAGAAACGACATCAGGATCCCGAGTGGAAGCACCACGGCCGCCACCAGTGCACTGCGGAGATGAAACAGGAAAATCACGATGATCAGTCCCGTAATCATCAGCTCTTCCATGAGAGTGTGCTTGAGCGTATCGATCGAACGGTGAATCAGACCGCTACGGTCATACGCAGAACGGATGACGACGCCCTCCGGCAGCCCCGCTTCAATCTGCTTGATTTTCTCCTTCACGGCATCGATTGTCTTGAGGGCGTTCTCGCCGAAGCGCATCACGACGACCCCCGCGACGACTTCTCCCTCGCCGTTCTTTTCCGCGACCCCGCGTTTCATGTCCGGGCCGATTGCCACATCGGCCACGTCGGAGATCAGCACCGGTGTGCCGTCATCGGTGGCCGTCAGCACGATCTTTTCGAGGTCCCCCACACTCTGGATGTAGCCCCGACCGCGGATCATGTGCTCCGTTTCGGTGATCTCGACGACTCGTCCGCCGACGTCGTTGTTGGAGTTCTTGATTTTGGACACCACTGTTTCGAGCGGGATCTGATATAGCAAGAGTCGTCGCGGATCGACCTCGACCTGGTACTGCCGGACGGCACCGCCGACCGACGCCACTTCGGCCACCCCCGGAACGCTAGTGAGTTGATAACGGACGTACCAGTCCTGGAGCGCTCTAAGCTCGCCAAGATCGTGTGTGTTTTGCGTGTCTTCCAATGTGTAGATATAGACCCACCCCAAGCCGGTTGCATCCGGACCTAGCCGTGGTGTGACGTCTTCGGGCAGTTGCCCCTGAACCTGGTTCATGTATTCGAGGACACGGCTGCGTGCCCAGTACATGTCGGTGCCGTCTTCGAAGATGACGTAAACAAACGAGAACCCAAAGAAACTGTACCCACGAACGTCGGCTACGCCCGGAACCGACAGCATTGTCGTTGTTAACGGATAGGTCACCTGATCCTCGATTGTCTCTGGATCGCGCCCTTGCCACGGGGTGTAGATGATGACCTGCACATCGGAAAGGTCCGGAATCGCGTCGATCGGAATCGTGTACGTCGCCCACCCCCCGATCACCGTGATAATCAGCGTCAGCATCAGGACAAGAAACCGGTTGTCGACACACCAGGCAATGAATTTTGCAATCATGGGCTTGCTACTTTGCTTTTCGGTTCAGTGAAAAAAACGATCCGCTCTCCAGGCGAGCGCTGTTGGGGAGCGGACCGGCACCGTCAGAGAAGCTTACTTCCGGTGATTCGCTTCGAGGTAACCATCGACAATGGCGAGGTACTTATCGGGGGCGGCCTCGATTTTTTTCGTGCATGGCGGACAGCAGACATAGATCCTCCGCCCTTTGACCACGACCGATTTCGGGGTCTTGGGAAGTGGCTTATCCATCACCGGACATTTCCCTTGTGCATCGATGAGGTTTGCCTGAATCTGTTTCCAGTGCTCGCGTTTGACCTTGCCTTTGAAGCAACTTTTGCAGCAGAGGAACACCGTTTCCTTCTCGATCGTTGCCTTGACCGGTCCGCCCATCTTTGTCAGGTCTTTGCCCATGACGGGGCAAATCTTCTGCGCCTGGACCAGCAGTCGGTCGATGTTGTTCGACTTGTCGTTCCGGTCGTCCGCTCGGCTGGTACCAATCGTGACAGCGATTGTCAACAGCGCGACGCAATAAATTGCGACATTCCTTGTCATAGTGATCTCCATTTTCCAAAGTTAAATAATTCAAAACTCATCAATTTTCGCCTGGATGAAAATGTTTCTTTCCGGGCCTCCTTTCCGCGCCTGGGGGTGCGCACTATTCCTGCTTCAGTTTTGCCAGATATTTCGTCGGATTCTCCTTGACCATATCGACGCAGCCTTCGCAGCAGACATACACATCCTGCCCCTCCACCGGGACTTTAATCGGCTTGCCCATCGATCCGATCGGCTCATCGCTCACCGGACAGATTTTCTGTTGCAGGGCGGCGTCCTGCTCGGCTTCAGGAAGTTCAGCGACTCCGCTCATCTCTTCTGGGATTTCGACGCGATTCGTCTCCGGAGCGGTATCGGTGGAAGGATCGGGGTCTGCGTTCGTGCCGCAACTGGCAAACACGACGATCGACATTGAGGCGGCCGTCCAGAGCAATCGATTGTTTTTTCGCAACATCATCACGAAGTCTCCTTTCTGAGGATTTGAGTTCGACGCGCCGGTTGGCGTGTCGAGAAATGTCGTTTTTGTTGAATCTTGCAACCGTCACGGAAGTCAACTTCGGTTACGGCTTCAGGATTTCGAGTTGGCTCCCGCACTCAAGCATTTTTTGACCCATGTACGGATTATATTTTTCAGGACTCCACCACAACCAGTTCTCGTAGCCGACCTTGGCCATTCCACAACGAAAGAGGAACACTTCACTTCCAAGCAAAGTCTGCCCACCGTGGTTCGCGAGTAGTGCGATGAGATCCCGGCTGACCCGTCCGAAACCGACGCGCGCTTCATGCAGGTTTTGAGGCCCCTGTCCGGTCAAACTACTGGACAGTTCGGCAAGCTGCCCCGCCTGCCGGGCAAGTTCCTCCATTTCGTCTGCGGTTGCCTGCTGGGCAAGTGACTGGGCCGCCTGTTGCAGTTGTTCGGCTCGCTCCGAAATCTCATCCAACTGGTCTTCTGCCAGAGACCGGCTGAGACTGTAGTAGTGATCCAGCACTTTCCTGATCCGATTGGCCACAGGCTGTCCGACCGCTTCGGCCAGTGTTGCAGACTCTTGCTCGGGAGGAAGCATTTTCGTGAGTACACTCTGAAACTGGCTTTCCGCACTGAGCAAAAACGCTCCCGCCGTGACAACCTGTTCTCCCGGGGATAATCCTGAAAACACAACATGATATCGCTCCCACTCACTTCCAAACCGTGGAAGATTGCCGGGTGAGTAACCAAGTCCGACGGAATATGCCCACATAGGATCGACACGGACTTGCCGAGGCTGAAACATTCCCGATCCCTGCTTGACGATCACCACTTGCCGTTTCCCCGACCACATGACGGCACTGGCTGGAACCGCCAGTTGTTTCCCCATTTTCTTCTGAAATCGAATCCTGGCAAACATTCCAGGTTTCAGACGTCGTTGCGGATTTTCGACTTCGATTCGTACCGGTACTGTTCGGGTTGTTTTGTCGACGACGGGATCGATGAACGACACCTTGCCGTCAAACTGTTCGTTGGGAAAACTACGAACCGTAATTCTCACGAGTTGGCCGACCTCAACCAGTGGGAGTTCTTCTTCGAAGATGTCCGCAAAGATCCACAGTTGAGTCAGGTCCGCGAGGTGAAACAGCCAGTCTCCCTCGTTAACATATTGTCCCTCTTGCACGTGTTTCTCGATGACTGTTCCGCTCGCTGGCGCATAGACGGGGATGCGGTCCAGGACTTCACGCATTTCGGCGAGATGGGTGATCTGCTCGGGAGTCATCCCTTGGTAAAGTAACTTCTTTCGGGCGCTGGCCAGAAGCGAATCGCGACCGATATCGGGACTGAACCGTCGCGTCTCATCATTCTGTTGTACATTGAGAACGCTCTTGAGTGCGATCAGGTATTCATCCTGAGCAGTCATCAACTCGGGACTGTAAATCTCTGCCATCAGATCGCCTTTGTCGATTTGCTCGCCGGTGAAGTTTACGTGCAGTTTGTCGATGCGACTCTGGCCCCGAATCCAAGAACTGATACCGGCATAGCGGCGTTCGTCGTGTGCGATACGTCCCGTGGTATCGATTTCACGATAAAGCGATTTTCGCACGACCGGTGCATAAGCAACGCCTGCCTGCTGAATCTGCCGCGTAGTGAGAGTGAGCTGCTCCGGAGATTCCGTGCTGCCTCCTTCCAGCGGTACCAACGCCATATTGCAAATCGGGCAGACATCATTGGCGTTTTTCCGCTTGATTTGAGGGTGCATCGGGCACCAATACACGGCTCCAGTATCGCTCCCGACAGCCTGTGAGATCCCGGCCCATTCCAATACTGGCCGGGTGAGTGATTTGGCATGAAGAAGCCAAGCAGGCTTTGCGTACAGCACAACAGTCCCACTGACCAGGAGAACCAGCAGGAATACTTTTCCGCAGTGCCGTAAAGACAAACGCAATACATTTTTCATCAGTTCCAACATGACAGAACTCCGAAATAGAAGTCGAACGAGAGGTGTGAGACCGATTAGAGCGACTCACGAATTTATGTTCCCGCGTATGGCTCGTGGGAGCCTATTTTTCAAGGGAGAAAACGCATTGTCACGGCCACGGAAAAGAGCAACTTGCTCTAGACTGCGCGAACACCTCTATCGATGAGACGCGCACTGACAGACAACCGGCGAAGCAGATTTGAAATCGCCCACACGAGATTAAACGTGGCGCGCAGAGAGGGCGCCGAAGAGTGGGGTTACGTTTGCAGCAGCACTTGCAAAGCTCGAAGCGTCGTGAGCCGGCATCCAGCGGGAATGGAACTCGATTCCCGGAAAGCAGCACATTCGGAGTTGCAGATCTTCGGAAGGGTGGTGTGTATTCTGCAGATTAACCAGAACGATCCCCCCAAGTCATGACGATTCTCTTGAGGAGCAGGCGTTCGTTTTGGTTTCGGAGTATCGACTCCGCAACACGCCATGCCGCAGCATTTCCCCTCTTTGGTACCGCAACAGCATCGCTGCCCCGTTGATTTGTCAACGGTGACGGAAACACCGGCGTTGACCACTCGCATAATCGCCGGAGAAAGCCCGGCGATGCCAAGACTGATAATCAGACTCGTTACTATCGTTAAGCGAGTTTTGAGAGAAGTTTTCCACATGGTTCTATTAGTTTATACATCAATATCACCATACTTGCGAAGCCTAATTTTTGAAGTTCTTTCTATCTACTGTCGGCTATTGCATTTCGGGAACCATATTGTCGTCTCAAGTGTTACAACGCGACAAATTTTTTTAGTGCTTCATTTCCCCAGAAAATCTGCCCCAGGACCTCCAGAGTCCAGGTCGGCTCGTGGAGAGAACTTCTGAATGTGGTCGTTGCCGAAATCGACGACGTAGAGGTTCCCGTTATTATGAACGGCCATGTCGGTTGGCCGGTCGAATTGACCCGTCGCATTCGCGGCTGCATTTTGGAAGACGTGATCGGAAAACTCACCCGCTACCTGCGTGCCTGGTTGGGTTACTTCTGTTTGTGTGAAACTCAAAGTGTTCTGCGTGACTTGGAAGGGTGGCTCCACCGACGGTTTCGCAGCCTGATGTGGAAACGCTGGAAACGCGGCGCAGATCGATTTCGTGAGTTGAGAAATCGGGGCGTTCCCAGCGACATTCCGCATTGAAAACAGCCCCGCCATTGCCATGACAGGGCTGTTGGGGTCGAGGTCACTGCGGC
>JABURQ010000199.1 GCA_014762625.1 Planctomycetaceae bacterium
TTCATGAGGTGATAGAGTTTTGCCTACTCTATCTATTCCTCCTGGATGGCGCTAGACTTATCTTTCACGCGCTCTAGGCCCGCTTTCTCTTGGCTTTGCGTCGAGATTCTGCGCGGTCGACTTTCTCTGTTTCCAATATTCTGACCTCAATGACGTCTCCGACTTTGAGTGGGGCGACAGATTTCCATCTCACATGAACGTCTTTATCTGGATCAGGACGCGAGGTAAGACCACCAACAGAATAATGAATCTCACCGGTTGTATCATCTGGCCTCGCTGGAACTGTCTTCTGTCCGAGTTTTCCGACAGCGGTGACATCTGTGGTCAATACCCCCAAATCATCTGCACCTGCGATGCAAACCCGCTTTCCGTTAAGTTTGACTTCGAACGCGATCATTTGTGGCCTAACGATAAAGCTGCCCCGGCGGCGGTCAGCGATGTTGGTTCGGATTTCGTGCTCAACCGCCGCTCCGGTTAAGCGTCTCGTTATGCCTCTTCTGCGATAAATCCTTCGCCAAACTTGCCGGCGTTGAACTGGCGGTCTGAAATTGGCTCGGTCAGTGCACAAAAAACTAATATATTGTTCGGATGACGTACGTAAACATCATTGCGAAGTTCTTGCATTCGCCGCCACCGCTTCGAATACAATACGATCGGTATGACGATCAGCCAATACATGACGTAAAAGCACAGAATGTATCCGGCGACTCTCATGTTCAGTCGATGCCAATTACCTATCACAGTTGGGATGGCAATAATCGTGAAGAGGACAGCGCAACCCATACTCGTACCAACGATACTCTCAAACCTCTCGTCGCCGGGCAGTGCACGGTCGCTGATTTCTTGCTCGGGTTCTTCCCCCCAATCGACTCCGAAGGCGGTGACTAGGTAGTTACCAGCGGGTATCTCAGCGGCTTCACCCATCTTCGGGGTAAATTCTTCGCGTTTATATTTTACCCTGAGATCTTCATATCCGGTAGCGACAATACGACCTGTTGGAACTCGCAGAAGAATGTTGTCAACAACGCCGAAACGGCGATCAAGGAATTCCTGGTCAGGTGCTTCATCCACAAGGATCAGGAAGTCTGTGTCACCGTCCGAACAAAAAGAGTAACAGATCGCCTCACCGCACGAAGTCATCTGGTCGATTTGATCGAGGGGATCGCGTGAATCGACTACGGTCTCCGGGAGAGCACCGGGGTCAAAGATAACAAAAGTGGCCACATCAGTGGCGGCAGTGAGTCTCACCTGCATAGGAGTCTAAACACATAACGAAAAAGTCAAGGACCGTGACAGAGATGCAAACTGACTTACGTTCCCATGTTACCAATCTCGAGTAAACATCAGAGTTGCCAATGGATCGTGTTGATTTCAGTTTATTTGAGTGAAAAATCCTGCATGCTCACGCAAGCGAGAGCACAGCACCCAAATTATTGAACGTGGCACCCGGCATCGGTTCACTGCATGGTTCTGTCTGACTATGCTTCTTGAGCTTCACGAGTCACAGGCTTGCGTAATTGATCTGGATTACTCAGCGTCGTCGGGTGCCGGCACTCCACTAGTTTCGGGCATGCGTGTATCAAGAAATCGTTCCAGCGCATCGAAAATTCTATCTTGGCGTTCAGCCTGCTGTTCCCATTTGTCGAGCAGTTTTTCGAATCGCTCTGACTGCAGGCTTGAGCGTTCGAGCTGTCTGTCGGTCTCATCAAGTTGCTTGCTCGTACGCTGGAGCTGCTTGTCAGTCTCCGCAGTCTGCCGATCGAAATCCTCGACTTGCCGCTCGTACGTAGGATCGCTGCCGACACCGGATTGCTGCGAGCAGCCAGATGTCACACCAATCAGTGAGACTAACAACAACGCGGATGAAAGGTGCTTCATGGCGTGCAATTCTAAAGACATAACTTATTTTTATACAGAATCGTTCTGCCTTTGAAAGACAGAAACTCTCTGCACATGATAAATATCTATACTATCATTCAGAAGGGGGTGGATGTCAAGTGATTGCAGACAGAGGCTCCGATCGAAGGGCAACAGCATGTCTCTTGTTAAGTCCCACGACTCACCCAAGTTACTGGATCGAATCAGAGGCAAGTTGAGACTCAAGCAATATGCCTGGTCCATCGAACAGGCCTATGCGAGTTGGGTCGAGAAATTTCTTCGTTTCCACAAAGACAGAAATCATAGCGTCTGGAAGCCCCCCCGCCGAAATAGGAAAGGCAGAAGCGGAGGAATCTCTGACGAGGTTGGCGGCGGAACGCGATATTGCTCTCAACGACAGGGCAGTTCCGTCGCTGCGAAAGATCGCAGAGATCACAACACGAGGCGAGGTATTGCTCCTGCTATCTCTGCCTGCCTCGATTGGCAATCGCTGCTGTACGAGAGGGGTCTGGCGGCTGATCGGCTCAGCAGAGCGTGTAGCCGCCGTCAATCACGACCGCGGCGCCCGTCATATAAGCAGAAGCATCTGAGGCAAGGTAAACTGCCAACGGCCCCAGGTCTTCGGGATCGCCGTACGCACCGACCGGAATCATTTGGGAGAACTGCTCGACTACCTGCGGATGTTCTTTCGCCCAGCGCTGGTTCGGCTCGGTCATGAAACCGCCGGGACAGATCGCGTTCACGCGAATCCTGTCTTTGGCCCACTGGACCGCCGCGGTTCGCGTGAACTGGATCGCGGCCGCCTTGGAAACCTCGTAGGAGACACCGCCGATGTTGGCATTCGCCACCAGACCCGAGATCGAGGCGATATTGACGATCGTCCCCGGTCGCCCTTCGGCCTTCATCCGGCCCCCCACATCCCGCGTCAACAGAAACATGCTGGTCAGGTTGAGATCGAGAATCTGCTGCCATTGTTCCAGCGTCTGCTCTTCGAGCGGCACGTTGATTCGCCTTCCGCCGACGTTGTTGATCAGAATATCGATGCGATGTTCTGAGAGTATTTTCTGACTGAGTTGTTCGCACTCTGCGGGACGAGAGACATCCCCCACGACAGGAAACGCCCGGCGGCCTCGTTCTTCGATCTCTTTGGCAGTCGATGCGAGGCTGTCGGCGGAACGACCGACGAGGACGACATCCGCCCCCGCCTCGGCACAGGCCAGCGACATCTCCCGTCCCAGCCCTTTACTCCCTCCGGTGATCAGCAACGTCTTTTGATCCAGTCGAAAACGGTCCAGAATAGTCATGGTCAATGATGCTCTCTCAGCAGATTCGTCGAATGATGGTAGTCAGTCCCAATCAGCCGTGACAGGGCCTGTTGACCATAGTACCGCAAATGATGTTTCAATGTCTGACAACAAACTCCCGTTAGGTAGAGAGTTCGATCTTTGGCAATTTGAATTTTTGTTAGTCGTGATTGGTCAGTGGTCAGTTGCTAAGAAGAAACTAGAAACTGGCAATTAGCAATTAGAGAAAGACAAGGAAGTCACATTTCTCTACTGGCAACGGACCACCCACCAGATGTGGGGGCAGTGTTAAGTTTGAAGTGTTGAGTATTGAGTGGAAGGATTCGTGTGATTCGAGTCATTCGCGATAATCAATTGTCCCGACAAAATCCCCCATCTCCCGATCACCACATCCCCCATCTTCTGATGTGGTCTCACAATCGGTTGCAATCGCAGCACAACGGCCAATTTCCAGACAGTTGCGGATATCACATTTCATCCGTAGGGGAGTCAAAACCGGGCAAAACCATCGGGTTTCGTCCAAAGATGACAACTTGACAAGATGACAACTCGCGAAATTGTCATCTTTGAAAACCCTCGGGAAAGAACCATCAAACAATGGAATTTCTTTCAAACGCGAAAAACATATTTCCGGCGTCGAAACAGGAAGTGTCTTCCTTCGTCTCTCACCGCGTGCCGTCGGTATGTTCGCCGGTCCTCTTTTTGTCCTGCCGTTCGAAGAGGTAGTCGCATTGTTCGATACGGGCTCCGTTTTCATCGGCGAAGGCGTATTTCGTCGGTCCCCACATCGAGACCGCCGCGTGTTCGCCCGATTTCGCGAGCAGGTAAAACCGGACGCCGAAATTCGGTCGTCCCTCGCCATCGAGCAAACGGGGTTCGGTGGTATGACGACAGATCCGCTGCAGCAGTTCGCGTCCCGCTTCGAGAGGCGACATGCCGTGACGCATCAGTTCGACTCCCGCGAAGGAACAGACATCGCGGATGTTGGCTTCGCCGCGACCGGTCGATCCGCAGCTTCCGATTTCATTATCGACGTAGAGTCCCGCCCCGATGAGGGGTGAATCCCCGACACGTCCCGGCACCTTGAACGCCAGGCCACTCGTGGTCGTCACGCAGGAAAGATCTGATGCACTGTTGATGCCGGCACAATGAATCGTCCCCGTCGGTCGATTCTGTTCCGAGATCGGTTCACCTGCGTAGTTCAATTTGCGTTTGCGGAAGAACTCCAGCACCTCGGGATCGACATCCTCTTCGGACTTAGGAGCCTGCCAACTGTCATTGCGAGAACGAATGCGTTTCCAGTGCAGCCAAATCTTGCGGGCCTTTTCGGTCAGCAGGTTCTCTTCGGGAAAGCCGAGAGTGCGAGCGAATTCCAGCGCCCCATCTCCCGCGAGCAACGAATGATCGGTCGTTTCCATCACTTTCATCGCCAGGCGGGCAGCGTGTTTGATGTTCTTGAGGGCGGCCACGCCTCCCGCGCGATGGGTCGGGCCGTGCATCACGGCGGCATCGACTTCGACATCTCCCGCTTCGTTGGGGAGACCGCCGTAACCGACGGTCAGGTCATTCGGGTCATCTTCGACGAGGGTCACGCCGCGAACGACGGCTTCGAGCGTATCTTCTCCCTGTTGGATGAGATCGTGAGCAAGCCGAACTGCTTCGAGACCGTTATCGGAGGCAATCACTTTGACTGGCATGGGAGACTTTCAGAGAGTCGATTCAGAACCCTTTTGAACCTATAGATCGTATCGAGAAGATGAGGCTCCAGAAAGTACCGATCTCGAATTCGTCATTCGCGATCTTCGAAGAAATCACTGACATCCTCTCCACCCGCAGGAGTTCCCAGTGCTTTCAGCACATCCAGGTCGATGTCTTCCGAGACGAATCGAACCGATTCATCCATCAAGAGAAAATAAACGCCTCCCGTGTGAGGGCTGCCGAAAGTGTTGGGCCCATTATTGAGCCCGAGAGCAGGGTCGCGGACATTTCCCGGTGTTCCCCAGGCTTTCAAACCTTCTTTGATGTCGCCGACCATCAAGGTATTGGATGTTCCATCGGTGCAGTCTTCAAAACGAAACGAACTATTCGATTGGAAGAGATTGGAATTGCCGGCGTAATGAGCGTATGGGAATCCATCTTCACAGCGAATATCGGGATTGCTGGGGTTTTGATAGACCGGAAACCGGGTTTTGAATTTTTCCACATTTCGCTCATGATTCCATGGAACATGGGAATCGACTTGATTGTAGAACGGCGCACAATCGAGGTAAGGCGTAATCGAATAGGTCCAACTGTGATAGAGCGTGCCGTCTTCACCGGAAATCCAGCCGGGGGGCAGCACCTGGAATGTGTCGTGATAGTTATGGAGCGCCAGGCCGATCTGCTTAAGATTATTTTTGGAGGATGAACGTCGTGCCGCTTCGCGGGCCTGTTGAACGGCCGGCAGTAAAAGCATGATGAGGACCACGGGAATCATCAACACCAGAAACCACCCCCAGAAGTTCGTCTTTTTGCGAGTGGAAGAAGTCGATGGACGGTCGTCGAACGTTCGCAGTTCCTGTTCGTCAGACATGATGTCTCCTCCGGATTGTTCCGAATCACTCTGCCTCAATAACGAAATCGGCTCATATCTTCTTCGCCAGCGGGAGTCGCCAATGCCTTCAAAGCGGCGGGATCGATGTTTTCGGAGAGAAAGCGGACACTTCCGTCCATCAACAAAAACTGGGCGCCTCCCTGAAACGGACTACCGAATGTATCAGGACCTTTATTGATTCCCAGAGCAGGATCGCGCACGTTACCCGGCGCTCCCCACGGCATCAAGTTATCTTTCACTTCACCTGCCATGAGAGTATTGGACAAACCATCTGCGACCTCCGAGAAACTCCAACTTCTGTTTGGTTCGAAGATGTGGGAATTCCCTGCATAATGCGCATAACCAAATCCTGCCGTGTCGCTACGCTGTTCCAAAGCGGGGTTCAGATAGACCTCGACCTCATATTTGTAGAGCGAGATGTTTTGCGGGGAGTTCCAGGGCAGATCAGAATCAATCTGGTTAAACAACGGAGCCTGATCCACAAACGGCAGAATGGAATACTCCCAACCTTGATGAGCGGTTCCATGCTCGCTGAGAATCGCTCCGGGAGGCAACACTCCATAAACGTCGTGATAATTATGCATCGCCAGGCCAATTTGCTTCAGATTGTTCTTGGACATCGACCGCCGAGCCGCTTCGCGGCCCTGCTCGACAGCCGGCAGCAGCAGGGCGATAAGAATTCCCCCGCACCCCAAGATCATGGCGCCGATGAGAATCAGAATGATGACCAGAATGTTCGACTTCTGACCAGCAGCAGGTCTATTGTCGTAAATCGGTTCGTCAAAAATATCATTCATGAATAACTCCGTCACGAAGAGGAGGGACACCTGGCTACTGTCTATCTGACCACAACCCGTAGTGCTGATTCCAGCATTATTTTGAAATACAACTTTCCCGCCTCAATGAGATCGCTATTGTTGGCGTTTCTCTGTCCATGAATAGCTTTGGGGATCGAACAAGTAGCGGGATTTACGGGGAGCAGGGGACGCGTCCGCAGACGGGAGACTTTTCCTCAAGCGGGCTTTGATCGCGACGGCCCGATCTTCACCCGCCACGTTGGTCCATTCGTTCGGATCGACGCGATGGTCGTACAGTTCTTCGGAGCCGTCCGCGTATCGGATATATCGAAAACTTCTGGAACGGACGGCGTGATTACCGCGTCCGTGTGTGATGAGTGCCGTCCGATTGGGTTGAGCCGCTGGATCTTTCAGTAACGGCACCAGCGATTGACCATCCAGATTCTCGGGAGCCTGCAACGCGCACAATTCGGAGAGAGTCGGATAGAGATCGATCAAGCTCACCGCCCGGTCACAGGTTTGTCCGAGTTGCGTGAGACCGGGAACGTTCACGATCAAGGGGACGCGCGTCGCTTCTTCCCACAAAGTAAACTTGTGCCAGTGGTGTTTTTCCCCCAGATGCCAGCCGTGATCGGACCAGAGGATGACTATCGTGTTCTCGGCATAGGGACTCAGTTCCAGTTCATCGATCAGCAGCCCCACCATCGCATCGGCGAAACTGATGGAAGCCAGGTACGCCTGAACCGCTTTCTTCCAGTGATGGTTGGCTTTCAGGTATTCCCATTCATTGCCACGATAAGCGGCGATCTTTCGCCCCGCTTCCGGGATATCGTCGAGGTCGTCAGCCGGTACGCTCGGCAATACGACCTCTTCAAGCGGGTAGAGATCGAAATACTTCCTGGGAGCGTACCACGGCAGGTGAGGTCGGAAGATGCCGGTCGCCAGAAAGAAAGGTGCTTCGTGTTTCTGTCGGAGAAACTTTTGTGCCCAGCCGATCAGTTGGCCGTCTCCCATCTCGGAATCGGCTTTTGCCATCGGTCCCCAGTCAAACTCCTTCGGATTCGCAGGAGGGCGTTTACCGTTCTTCACGTTGGGGAGATTGTTGAGCGGAAATCCATCCGGCCAGTGAATCCCTTTGACGGGGAGGGATTCCAAAGATCCCGGACGATGCCAGGGATCGTCGAACACCTGCTGGAAATACTCATCCCATTGTCCGGGAGGATTAAACCCTGGTGTGTGGTGAAACACCTTCCCACCACCTGCAACCAGATATCCATTGCGTTGAAATGATTCCGGAAGCGAGACCGCATCGGGCAGGGCGGGACGCCACCAGGCTCCGTTATCATAGATGCCCGTTGTGGACGGTCGGAGTCCGGTGAGAATCGCCGTACGAGAAGGATTGCACACCGGAGCAGGGCAATGGGCATTTGTGAACAACATCCCTCGCGCTGCCAGTTTGTCGATATTCGGCGTATGGACCTTTCCAGGATAACCGCCGAGACATCCGACCCAGTCGTTCATGTCATCGACGGCGATGAAGAGGACGTTTGGACGAGAGTCATCAGCCAGACAGTCTCCAGACAAAATGAGGCAGGTAGCCAGCATCGGGAAGAGGGTTCTCAGCGCAGACATGACTCGTCTCCAACAGGGTGTTTCTATTTGAGGATTCTTTCCGCAGCCGCTTCACCACTCGCAATTGAATCGGGAATTCCCACGCCGCGATACGCATTCCCGGCAAGTTCCAAACCCGGTAGTTCCGCAACCTGTGACTCAATCGATGCCACCCGTTCGAGATGCCCCACGTGATACTGGGGCATCGAGTTTTCGTATCGTACGACTTCTTCGAAGTCCGGTTCACCGGAAACTCCCAGCATGTCGCCCAACTCACGACGCACGACTTTTTTCATTTCGTCATCCGTGAGTTCCATCTTCTCAGAATGCATCGCACCACCGACAAACGTCCTTAAAACGACTTTCCCGTCCGGTGCGCGGCCCGGGAATTTGCGACTGGAAAAACTGACGGCAATGACGTCGCGATGTTCGATTTCGGGGATCACCAGACCAAACGCATCGAGTGGATGGTCGATGTCGGACAGCTTGTGACCGGAAACCACAATCGCCGACGAGGCATATTCAATCCCGTGCAAGTCTTCCGCAAGATCGGCGGAGACCGACTGCACGAGCTCAGCGGCTTTGTGTGTCGGCAGGGCGAGAATCACCGCGTCGAAGTTTTCAGACTCCCCGTTCGCGGTGGTCAAGACCCAATTATCGTCGCTCCGTTCGATGCTCACAATCGGGCAGTTACTCCGAATCGTTGCGGAGGCCTTCACCTGTTCGCGAAGTGCATCGAGAATGGTCTGGATTCCATGCTTCGGCGCGGTGAACAATCCGTAACGAGCACCGCTGCCGGACATTTCCGCCGCAGATCGTTTGCTGGCCTGCGCGCGGCTGGCTTTGATGAGACTGCCGTATTCCTGTTCCTGTTCGAGAAAGCGGGGCAGTGTGGCACGAAGAGAAAGTTTTTCAGGATCGGAGGTATAGATACCGCCGACTAGCGGTTGGACAAGCCGATCCAGTAACTCTTGTCCGAAACGCCGTCTTACAAAGGAGGCGAGCGATTCGTCATCGGTTGAAGTTTTCTTCGCGGGCAGGAATCGCTCCCACCCCATGCGGAGTTTTCCAGCCCAACTGAACAGCGGACTTTTCAGAATTGGCCAGACTTTCGCGGGAGAGAGCAGCATAAAACCTTCGGGAACTTCGACCGGTTTCCCGTTTCTCAGCACCAGCGATTTCCGCCAGGCGTCTTCAGTGGGAATTAGTTCGTCCTCGATTCCCAGACGTCGGCAAAGCTCCACTCCGGCAGGTTTATTGGTAATGAAAGAATCGGCGCCAAGTTCAACCAGATAATCACCGATCCGCTTGGTGGCGATCATACCGCCGGTTCGAGGCGTGGCTTCAAACAACGTCAGATCGAGCGTACGTCCGTCTGCTTTCGACAATTCTATCACTCGATGAGCGGCGGATAGCCCCGACAGTCCTCCGCCGACAACAGCGACGCGGTAAGGTTCTTGAATAGCCGGCTCGCTCATATCCTGTGCTATCTCGCTCCCAACTCGTGAACCATTTCGACAACCGCTTTCACATGGTTGGGGTCCATATCGGGCATCACGCCGTGTCCCAGATTGAAGATATGACCGGGACGATTTTCCGCCTGATCGAGAACGTCCTGAATACGTTCTTTCAGAACGGGAAGATCAGCATAGATTGAGACCGGATCGAGATTGCCCTGCACCCCACGGTCGTGACCGATCAATTCCCAGCCCTCCTTGAGATTGATACGCCAGTCGAGACCGATCACATCCCCTCCCGCCGTTTTCTGGATCGGCAACAGACACGGATTCCCGGTCAGAAAATTGATCACGGGTGTTCCCGGTGTGATGCCGTCGATCATCTGCTTGAGGTAAGGCAGGACATAACGGGTGTAATCGCCGGGTGTGAGGCAACCAGCCCAACTGTCGAAAATCTGCACCACCTGGCAGCCTGCTTCGATCTGGGCGTTGAGGTACTTCACCAGACTACTGACAAGCCGCTCCATGAGAGACTTCCAGGCCGGCTCGTCGTTATACATCATTTTTTTTGTGGTTACGTAATTTTTGGAACTGCCGCCTTCGATCGCATAAGAGGCAAGCGTAAAGGGCGCACCGGCAAAACCGATGAGGGGAATATCAGTCGGTAACTGAGCGCGAATCAATTTAACCGCTTCGAACACGTACCCGAGATCGTCAATATTCTCGACCGCTTTGACGCGATCGACCTCGCTCGCGGTATTGAGCGGATTATGAATCACGGGGCCTTCCCCTTTGACATATTCGAGATCGAACCCCATCGGCTGCAAAATGGGTAACAAATCGGCAAACAGAATCGCCGCGTCCACGCCGAGAACCGATTGAGCCGTCAACGTCACTTCGGCGGCCAATTCGGGAGTCTGGCAAAGTTCCAGAAACGTCACTTTATTGCGAACGGCCATATACTCGGGCAGATAGCGACCTGCCTGGCGCATTATCCAGAGCGGCGTGGTATCGACCTGTTCGCGGCGAACCGCTTTCATAAAGCGGCTATTATGTAATTCGGGTGTCATGCATGAAGTCCTTATCTGTCAAAGGATTCTAGCATGACGGTCGAACCTGCGAAATGGTGTCATTCCGCTGAAACCAACTCCATCGCCCCTCTCACCAGAGGCCCCATTTTTGGAGGAGAAGCCTCAAAGTCGACTTTCAGTCCACATTCGACCAAGGTTTCCGAACAGGTCGGTCCCACCGAACATATTCGGCTCCCCGAGAGCGATTGCTGGAACTCTTCCAGTCTGCCCAGCTCGTCCGCGACCTGCGTCACGTGGCGTATCTGTTGAGCGGACGTAAACATCAGCACGCCAAAAGGGTTATCGATTTGTTCTTGGATGGCCGACTCCAGTGGCCCTCGATCCTCGGGTAAATCCCAGCGATAGACAATCACCGATTCAACGTCGGCACCCGCATCACGCAAACTCTGTAGAAACTCTTCGTTGGAAATGCCGTATTCCTGGACGGCTATCTTCTTTCCTGACAGATCGAGTTCCTGTTTCATCGCAGTCAACATTTCCCGCCACGTATTCGGTTCTGGAGTTCGCACGGCAATTGGAACGTTCCACTCATTCAGAACTGCAGTCGGCTTGGGGCCGCGAACCACGATCGTCATGTCGTGCAGTGCGGCCAGGAATTTCTCATGCGGGAATTGCGTTGCGATCGCCTCTGCCAGAAGCCGCGTCCCGACGCCTGTCATCAAAACAAGAACATCGATCTCACCGGCAAAAAGTTTCTTCGCAAACTTGATGATGGCGGGTTGCCGATCGAGCGGAATTTCTCGCATGGACGGAGCGTTCGTCGCTCGACCACCGAATTTTTCAATCAGCTTGCGCATTTCCTCCGCGCGACGGCTTTCAAAAGTGCAGATGCGCGGACAGGGATCGATTTGTGACATGTGAATCTATTCCTCCAAGAAGAATTATAGAGAGGAATTTCCAGAGAATCAGCCCGGAGAAAAGTAAGGGCTTGCATTTGGGCCATAATCAGCGCAAAAAAGAAACCTCGTCCAGGGTAGTCGACCGGAAGCGAAGGCGCTCGCCCGGAAAGGTATCCACACAGATACACTCCGGCTTCACCCCCGGCCGAACTACACCCAGAAGACGAGGTAACTTTCAGTCATCATCCGTGGGCCTTCCAATGATGACTGTCTTCCACACACGTAACGAGGTATTGGCATTTGCCGTACCAGCTTTAAACCTTTTCCCCACTTTTGCGTAAACCCCTTAATAACAGAGGGTTAATGAAAATCAGTTTTTTCTCTCGCAGTTCGTGATCGGAGAGATTGACGCCCAGACGCGCAGCAATTGCTCACACAGTGCGCGCTCTGGAGGCCTTCCAGTGCCTGTATTCGCCACCCGCTTGGAGCGATCCCAGACTCTGATGCTGGAATTCCCAGTACACACTTGCCGACGCTGATCAAAAACCGCATGATCCGTGTGATGTCAGAGCCAGGAATTGATGAGACGGGTGGGATGTCATGACGACGGAAAAGCTTTCCTCAGGGATGACCCTCATGGGAACCGCAACCAGCGTCGGCGTTCCCGTGGTCGGCTGTGATTGCGAGGTCTGTACCTCGGACGACCCCCGAAATCAGCGGTTGAGAACCTCGGTGCTCGTGAGAGCTCCCGAAGGAAATTTCGTCATCGACACACCTCCCGAGCTTCGGCTTCAGTTGATTCGTGAAAACGTGAAACTGGTACATGCCGCGCTATTTACTCATGGCCACGCGGATCATATTTACGGCCTGGACGATCTCCGCATCTTCGGCTATCGACTGAAGCAGGATATCCCGCTCTACTGCGAGCCGAGCGTGGAGGGACACCTCAGAAAAGCATTTTACTACTGTTTTGAACCTCCCAAATTCAATTCTCACCATTTCGCAGTGCCGAAATTGAACTTTGAGAATATTGGCCTGGAACCCTTCGACCTGCTCGGGTTTCGGATCGTTCCGATTCGTCTGATGCACGGCAAAATGCCCGTTCTCGGTTACCGCGTGAATGACGTCGCATTTTGCACGGACGTGAGCGAGATCCCCGACGAAAGCTGGGGAAAACTGGAAGGGCTCGACACGCTCGTCATCGATGCACTCCGGGATGAGCCGCACCCGACTCACTTCTCAGTGGAACAAAGCCTCGCCGCTATCGAAAGAATCCAGCCCAGGCGTGCCTATCTAACTCATATCTCCCATTCGCTCGAATATACGGAACTGAATCAACGACTACCTGAGCATATCGAACCTGCCTATGACGGGTTACAGATTGCTATCAACTGAATTCGACTCGGAGCCTCCCGTGGAAACAGACGAACGACACATGCTGGCCTTTGCGATTCTGAGTGTCGAATCTCGGGAACGACAGCAAATACAGGGAGAGCTACGGTTTCTACTTATGACGGGAACTGCCTCCTGCCGCGCAGGCTACGCCCAAATTTCGAGATTCTGCTACAAGCGTATTCTGAAACTCAATCCGCATCACATGCTCTCAAAATCCCCCTCCCTGGAGGAAGCACTCAAATCAGAGGATTTTCGGACGCTGATCAGTCGTCTGGACCGTTTCTGCACTTACGAACACGCGGAGATGTTGCTCGAAAAGCACCGTCCCGGCTGGGAAAGCGAGCCGTATGAAGAGTTCGAAAAACACTGCCTCGAGATTCTGAAACAGAATCTTAACTAGCCCTGCGGGTCGAGCGGCTCCAGCCCATCCAGACTGGGAAGTTCCTCCGGAATACGTGCCGGCGAGATCGGTTCGGGTTGGTTGGTCGAACGTTTGGGCGCAACCCTGTCAGCTTTGGGAGTTGCCGGATTCGTGATCAGAGAATCGCTGGTGTGACGAGCCACCGGTTCGTTCAGCCGCACCCGTTTAGGGACGATGACACGCGGATCGCGGACCGGTTCATTATCGGGAGCGGGACGAGAGAGCGAGCGATCTTCGTTCTGTGATTGCGGTTCGGGACGCGAAACCAACTCCGACGCTTGATCGGAAGAGGCCTTGAGAGGAGTCGGATCGATGGTAATAGGATCCAGCTTCACGGGGATTTCGTTCTCGTCAGTTTCATCCCTCACTGCCAAATCTTCCGAGAACATCTCCACCTCAGCGGGGAGCTCACTGGGAGGCTTGGTTGATTGTACGACCGGCTGTGTCTCCAAACCGTGAGCGGGAGAATCTTTGGTCGAATTCGATTTTTTTGTTGCTGATGCGGTCGATTCGGAAGTCCTCTCAGGTCTTGCCTGGGTCACTATGGGATCGTCTTTCGGCAGCGTAGCAAACGCTTCTGAGGGTTCATTCAGAAAGTCGAAATCGGGATCGAACCCTGGAATTGGTTTCGGCTCCTTCAATATCACAATCGGAGTTTCCTCCCGACCCTGATCGTCTACCTCTATGGAATTCTTTGCGACGGCGGAGGAAGGTTGCGGGGCGGAATCGATCTGTGGTAGTTCCTTCTCTAACTCCACATCGTCCAACTGCAAGTCCTCACGGTAGTTCTGCTCGAATTCATCGAGCGAAGAGGGATGATGTCGTCGTTCGGCGACTGATTGAGACAGCCGTTCTTCAAGTTCGACGGTTGATTCGAGCTCTGGTAGGGGAGAACGATCGAGCGGTTGATCGCGAAAATAAAATGCGCAGGTGATCCCCACGAGTAAGATGCCGAGCCCCAGCCCGACTTTGGTGTCATGCTTCATGAGAATGTCGCCCGTTGACCCGATCAGGGAGTGCGTCTTGACATCTCCCTATTTGGAATTGGGCCGACCATCCTGTCGACACAGCACTAGCTATCAGTTTCTTCGGATTCCAACGCCGAAATGGACAGCAAATCACTCATTCAATAGAAATTGCAAAAAAACAGTCAAGTCCCACGTCGGCTCGAAAGAATCGCACCGGTTATACCGGGGGGATTACGCTGCTTATCCGATGGATTTCTTAGAGACGTCGGACGGTTTCTTCGGGGGGTCGGTTGCAACCTGACTCTCCGTTTTTCGACCCGATGCTTCAAATTCTCCAGTATCCTCCTGATCGATTTCTTCGAGGGCGATGGAGGGCGGTTGGTCAGTATGCTTGAGCACCAGAATTCCAAGAGGCGGTAAAAACAGCGACACCGATTGCGGCAGGCCGTGCATGGCAATGCTTTCGGACATCACCCCGCCGATGTTTCCGACGTTGGAGCCGCCGTAATGTTCGGAGTCAGAATTCATCACTTCCTGATAATACCCTTTTTCAGGGACCCCAATGCGATAGTTTCCGCGTGGAACGGGAGTGAAGTTACAAATCACGATCAGCGATTCGGAATTTTCCCGATTCGTCCGAATCCAGGCGAAAACGCTGTTCTGCCAGTCATCGGCCTGAATCCACTGGAAGCATCCCGGCTCACATTCACCGTCGTAAAGAGCGGGCTCGTTGCGATAGAGCTGATTCAAATCACCAACAAACCTGCGCAATCCATCGTGGAACATATGGCCTTCGAGCGCCCAGTCCAGTTCTTCGTCATGATTCCATTCCGTCCACTGACCTAACTCTCCCCCCATAAACAGAAGTTTTTTACCGGGGGAGGTGTATTGATAACCGTAGAGGATTCGCAAATTCGCGAACTGCTGCCAGTAATCGCCCGGCATTTGCGAAAGCAGCGAACGCTTACCGTGAACAACTTCATCGTGCGAGAGCGGCAAGACAAAATTTTCGGTGAAGGCATACATCATCCGAAACGAGAGTTCGTTCTGGTGGTAAGAACGATGAACGGGATCGTTACGCAGGTAGCTGAGAGTGTCGTTCATCCACCCCATATCCCACTTCATCGAAAAGCCGAGCCCTCCGGTATAAACCGGACGCGAGACTCCGCCCCACGAAGTGGACTCTTCGGCGATCGTCAGAATGCCGGGAAAGTCACCATGTAATTGAGTGTTCAATTCCTGGAGGAATTCAATGGCCCCCAGATTCTCCCGTCCGCCGTATTTGTTCGGTATCCACTCTCCCTCTTCGCGGGAATAGTCGAGATACAGCATCGACGCGACGGCGTCGAAACGCAAACCATCGACGTGATACACATCTGCCCAAAAACGGGCACTCGACCACAAAAATTCCTTCACCTCAAACCGGTCGTAATTAAAGACCAAGGTCCCCCAGTCGGGATGAGCGCCCTGTCTGGGGTCGGCATGCTCGTAACAAGCCGTGCCGTCAAATTGCGCCAGGGAATGTCCGTCGCGCGGGAAGTGCGCGGGAACCCAGTCAATCAAGACCCCGATTCCAGCTTGATGACAGAGATCGACGAACTCCATAAAGTCCTGCGGTGTTCCATACCTCGACGTCGGTGCGTAGAAACCGGTGACCTGATATCCCCACGAACCATCGAACGGGTATTCAGTAATCGGCATCAACTGCAGATGGGTGTATCCCATCTGCCGGCAATACTCGATGAGTTGCGGTGCGAGCTCTTTGTAACTGAAGTAACGGCGCCCGTCCGTCGGTTTTCTCCACGATCCCAGGTGAACTTCGTAGATCGAAACCGGTTCGTTGTACCAATCGGTTTCTTGCCGTTTGCGGATCCAATCCTCATCTTTCCAGGAATATCCAGACATATCCCAGATGATCGAACCCGATTTCGGAGGGCTCTCGCAGTGAAACGCCACGGGATCTGATTTTTCAATCACTTCACCCGATTGAGTTTTGATGGCGAATTTGTAGATATCACCATGTTTCGCTCCAGGAACAAAACCACTCCAGACACCTCGATCGGAGGGAGCCAGTGGATTTGCACCAGGGTTCCAGCGATTCTGGTTCAGAAGAACCGAAACCTCGGTCGCGTTGGGAGCCCACACGGAAAAGTGTGTCCCGCTCTTGCCGTCTATCGTGAGAGGGTGAGCCCCTAGATCGCGATAACGGCTTGTGGCAGAAACCGGACCTTCGGAAAATTCGACGGTCATAAATAATCCTGATTCGATGGGACGGAAATGATGATTCCTGGGTTCAGAGTATCAACGAACCTTCTACGGAAGTAACGTTGACTCCTATTAACTTGAGGGAGCGCCCTCTATACCTAAAGCATTTTTGGGAGAGACGTCAACACTGGGCCCGAATGAGTGGGGCTCGAAGAACGGATTATCCGCGACGACGGCGCAGATCCCGAAACAGATTGCGATAGCGGGGCTGAGGCTCACGATGAGGAAGATCCAGTTCGAAACTCGGGCGGGTTTTGGAAAGATCCGGAATTGCTTCCGGTTCGATCACATCATACTGCTGAGCTTGTTCAAACCCTTGATCTTCAACTTGTTGACTGTCGTCCTGTTCAACGACTTTCTGAACTTCATCCGCGATCAACTTTTGAGCATCCACTTGAGTGGCTGTAGCTACACCAGCCGCTTCGGAGTAGCTTTCTTCCAAAATCGGCTGTTCTTCAGGAAGATCCACGGCAAAGATATCGACGGGATTCAATCGAGACTGCAAGTAGTCTTTTCTCGCCGCATCGGTTCGAGTCTGTTTTGCCCCGGATTCGACCGGCTGAGCATCAGCGGCCACTTCGGAGTTTGAGTTGTCTACCATCTCAACCAACTCCCTCATTGGATGTAGAGGGGCTCTTTCCTGCTCAGAGGTCAAATTCGACGAATCGTCAACGCCATTCTCTCCATTCTGGTCGGCGAGTTCCGGAACTTCAACGCACGATTCTTCAGAATCTTCAGTCTCGGACTTTTCCATATCCGGAGCAGGTGTATCTTCTGAATCATCCTCATCCCCCCCAAACTCCGCGACCACATACTCGACACCAGCTTCCTCAGCTTCTGACTTCAAATCAGGGACACTTTGAGCGAGGTCCCGGTCCACCGGCGCGCCGTTGGTAATGCTTCCGGCAATCGATGCGTCTTCCGTTTCCTCCTCTGCAGCACTCATTTCATCCGCAGAACTGACTTCGGGATTCGCTTCATCTTCCGGCCAGGCATTCCAATGTAAGGGCAGGTGCCGGACGTCCTCAAAGGCTTCTCGAACACATTCCCCGTCAATCGCCTGGGCATGATGGTTGACGGCGACTCTCAAAGACGTTTCTGCGATACGATTGAGGCAGCGTGGAACGCCGTCACTCAGGTGAGTCATTAATTCCACCGCTTCCTCGGTCATCACGGCTTCGATGTCACTTCCCGCCCATTCGATTCGCCCCGCCAGATAATCGGCAGATTCCATTCGCGTCAACGGTTCAAGAATCTGATGCGATCGCATCCGTTGATTCAAGCCGGATAAGCTCCGGCGAGTCAACAATTCCTCGAGTTCCAACTGACCTGACAGAAGGATCATCAGCCCTCCCGCGATCTTTTCGCCCTCGGCGACCAGCGTTTGTATCTGCTGCAGCAGCGATTCACTCATCTCATGAGCACCGTCAATCACGAGGAGCAGTCCTCCTTGTTGCTCGGCGGAATTCTGTAATACTCTCCCCAGTTCCAGACGTAACTCATCTTCATCCAATCCCGCATAATTGCAGTTCAACTGAAACAACAAGGCCTTTAAGAACGACTGCACATGAGGGAAATTACCATGAGGAAGCAAAACAGCGTGTTTCTCAGCGGAAATATCTGCCAATAGCCGCTGACAGATTAACGTCTTCCCCAAACCAGCAGATCCTGTCAGCATCGCCACGCCTTCTCCCGACCCCACCCATTCCGCCAGATGCTGAAGCGCTTCCTCGTACTGCGCAAGAGCTATGAAACAATCGGCATCAGGCACCGAGGAAAACGGCTTGGCGATAAAATCAAATGAAGACTCGGACATCTTGTGCTCACTTCCCTGTGCGCGCGAATTCGACGTCAATTCAGCATGGTCGTCTCTGTAAGGATCGATCATTAAGATCGGATTCTTGAAACAGATCGGAACGATACGCTCAAACAGCGCAACCGCTACATTTTGACAACCAGGGAAATTCCCGGCAGTCTGCGACCTCATTCCGATTGAAAAATCGGTCACATAGCTCAACTTGTACCTGGCTGAACTGGTTTCAGTGTGAAGCGATCAATCCTGCTCTCTTTCTCAGCTTATGGGAGTTCGCTTCCAAAATCCTGAGTGACGCCGTAAGTTCAAAACAGTCATGGGAAAATCATAGACTCGCTCAAAATCGCACTTTTCCCCTCAAGCCAACCTTGTTTTCGATCAAGATAATGACAAACAAATTCCATATCCTGTTGTAGGACAGCCACTTGGAACACAGGCTCTCACGAACCTCACAGTCAATTTCAATGTCAGAAAAAAACCGGTTTCCAGGGATCTCACGGATTGGCCGCTTTCATGGCTGGAAATTCGGAGATAAAATGCGATATGGACGTTCTGTCACTCCTTGAGAGTGAAGGCAAGAAGTCTTTTCGGAACATACAAAGCAATTCGGATCACGATATGACAGAGGCGATTGTCCCGTTCGACAACCAGGATCAGCTGAGAACGCTCTTCGGATCGCGAGACCGATACCTGAAACAGGTCAAAGAGAACGTCGGCATCGATGTGGTTATTCGCAACGGTCAACTCAAATTAACGGGGAACAAAAACGAAGTTGCCCGCGGACTTGAGATTTTTCAGGAGCTCCAAGCCATCATCAAAAAGCACGGGCGACTCGAAGAGGCTGAAGTCCGGGAAGTCCTGGAAGGACCGCGCTATGAAGCCAGCCCGAAATCCAAAATCAAACTGTCTGATAATTCTCGTTCGATTGAAGCGCGAACTCCCGGGCAAGCGGTTTACCTGAACGCCATTCGTCAAAACGATATTGTCGTTTGCACCGGACCGGCCGGAAGCGGCAAGACTTATCTCGCTGTTGCTAAAGCGATCGAAGCGATCCGACGCGAGGAAGTTCGTCGGATTGTTCTGGTACGACCGGCTGTTGAAGCCGGTGAGAAGCTCGGCTTTCTCCCCGGCGACATGCTGGCAAAAGTGAACCCGTATGTCAGACCGCTGCTGGATGCTCTGAACGACATGCTCGATTTCGAGACTGTCCGAAAATATATGGAAAACGATGTCGTCGAAATTGCTCCTTTGGCTTTCATGCGAGGACGCACTCTGAATCATACTTTTATGATTCTGGACGAAGCCCAAAACACGACGGTGACCCAAATGAAAATGTTCCTCACTCGGATGGGGATGGGATCAAAGATCATTATCACCGGCGATACAACCCAAAACGACTTACCGCCTCACGTCACTTGCGGCCTCACGGATGCCGCCACTCGACTTCAGGGAATCCCCGGTGTCGGACACGTAAAATTAACCGGCCAGGATATTATCCGGAATCGCTTGGTTCGCGACATCGTCAAAGCGTATGATGATGATGGTATGGCAACGTAATCAGACCTTTTCAAATATTCCTTCCATCACCATTGTTTGAGACCACTGATTCCAGACGCTCTCACAATTCTCCATGACTCGCTCGCGGCGGATAACGTCCGGCGATAACATCATGCCTCTCTTCGGTCACAAACGTTCCCGGTCCTCCAAAGCCGCTTCTATGCGAGAAGCTTCCAAGCTCTCGACAAGGTTAGAAGCTGCGCTCAAAGACCGAGGAATCCTCGGCAAATTGATGCTGGCTGTGATTACTTTGCTGGGTCTATTGTTGGTAGTGGAGGGCTGGACCACGCCGTTTCCCTATCGCATCGGCGATCACGTCCCTCACGGAATCATTGCCCGCACTCAATTCATGGAAGTGGACGAGATCAAAACCGAGCAGCAACGACGTCAGGAAGCGGATGCCGTGCCGTATATTCTGAGATCCGGAACATTCCCGCTCGGTGCACTCTCGACTCGCTTGCGAAGTTACCTGACAGATATCGCTTCCGAAAATTCTTACAACGACCTCGAACCCGAAACTCAGGAAGCCTTCGAACTGACGCTCACTGCCAATGGAACGGAGAGCGTGGAACAACGCGACCTCTCCTTGGAGGAGGAGTTTCAGGCGATCAAAAATATGCTCGATTCAACCGGTTTCAGCATCAGCAGTCGTATCGACGAGACCGTTTCCGATTTTGAATCGGTCCTCGCTCCACTCGAAGCGACCGGTATCCTCGATCAGGCAGAACTCGACCGACACGACATTCCGATTGACGCCTCCCTGGCGATTATTTCGGAGAAGGCCGAACAGCTTCCCTCATTAGAAGAGTTACAGAAAAATCTTAAATCTCCCGTCGATGTCTTATTGAGCGAACAGCTCTCCGAAAGCGGGCGAATTGGACGTTCCTGGAGTTCCTATCCGAATCTGGAACCTTTGCGTGAGCCTTTGACTCGCTGGCTGATGGCCCAGGCTCCCGTCTCGTTGAGTTACGACTCAAGCACCACTCAGAAATACCGATTCGCCGCTCGAAAGTCGGTGCTGGATCAGGGAACGATTTACGATGAGGGTTCGGAACTGGTCCTTCCGGGCTCAGTTCTCGACGAAGAGGACTTATCGCTGCTGAAGTCGGAGTTTGAGGCTTTCGAACGGGAAAATGCCACTCAACGCCATCTGGTGAGAGCGATCACCGTACTAGCGATGTTTTGCGTGCTTGCGGTTCTGTTCGCCTATTATTTACGACATACCGAAGCCCAACTGATGCAGAGTTTTTCCCGGCTCTCGATTTATTTAGGGAGCGTTCTGGCTTGTTTGTTTATCGCCCGACAGCTTTCCTACGATCCCTGGCGTGCCGAAATCATCCCAGTTCTCGTGCTGACGATGGTTGTTGCGATTGCCTTTAATCAAGTGCTAGCCAGTCTCACGGCTTTTCTGGTCTGCATGATTCTGACTTTATCGACCGTGCAGGATATTGGGCATTTCGTCATCATTACCACCGTTTCGGTCTCCGCGGCGATCTCTCTGGAAACAGTCTCATCCCGATCCACCCTGATCAAGGTCGGCTTCATGAGCAGTGTGACTTATTTCTGCGTCACCTGGGGCATCAACGTGTTACAGAGCCAGGCCGTCACGGATGTCTTTACCGATTGGGAACTACTCAAATCCTCATTACGCGGCGCGGCCTGGTGCCTCGTAGCGGGCTATCTCGTCGCCGGTAGTTTGCCTTTTATCGAATCCGCGTTCGGCACCGTCACCGACATCTCCCTCCTCGAAATGAGCGACATTTCACACCCACTCCTTCAGGAACTCGTTCGCAGCGCTCCGGGAACTTACAACCATTCGATTGCAGTCGCGACTATTGGTGAAGCCGCCGCGGACGCCATCGGCGCCAACGGCCTGCTCGTGCGCGTGGGCGCCTATTTCCACGATGTCGGCAAGATGATCAAACCTGAATATTTCATCGAGAATATGGCGGGGGAAGAAAGCTCCCGTCACAAAAGCCTCAACCCGGCGATGTCTACCCTGATCATTATCGGTCACGTTAAGGATGGCGTCGATCTCGCCCACCAACATCACCTCCCACAGGCCATTATCGACTTCATCGAACAACACCACGGCACGACGTTGGTGGAATACTTTTTTCGGGAAGCGGAGCGACTGGCGGAAGAAGAGGACTCGGGAACCGTCGAAGAAGCCGCCTTCCGATATCCAGGCCCCAAACCGCAATCCAAAGAAGCCGCTGTCATGATGCTGGCTGATGCGGTCGAAAGCGCCAGCCGAACCCTGGTCGAACCGACCGCAAAGCGGATTGAATCGCTGGTCGACGCCCTCACCATGAAACGCTTACTGGACGGGCAGTTTGAGGACAGTACATTGACGCTGACTGAACTCAACATCGTTAAAGACAAATTGACCAAATCGCTGATCGCTATTTATCACGGTCGCGTGAAATACCCCGACCAGAAGTCGGCGTGAGGATGATCCACCCGATGTACGAGATCGAAATCGCCGATCGACAATCCCAATTCGCGCTCGATACTGACGAACTCCAACGAGTGGCCAAACAGCTACTCTCCGCTGAGCAGGTAAAATCTGCAACGATCAGCCTGGCATTCGTAGACGATCCCGAAATCCACCAGATCAATCGAGACTATCTCAACCACGATTATCCGACCGACGTGATCAGTTTTCTGCTGAACGAGCGACTGGACCTGGAATCCTCTGCGTTGGACGAAGAGCCGCGTGGACAAGGGCAGGTGATTGAAGGACAAGTCGTCGTCAGCACCGAGACGGCCGTTCGGGAAGCGGAAAATTACAATTGGAGTGCTGATGCAGAAACGGTATTATATGTGATACATGGCCTCCTGCATCTTGCGGGCTATGATGACCTTTCCGACGCAGAGCGTATGATCATGCGTCGACGAGAACGTGAAATCCTGACACAATGCGGCCTGAAGCCGCCCGGATCCGACATGGATGAACCTCCCGGAGAAGCTAAAAGTTGCGACCGACCTCTGACACAGGAGGATAATCGTTCGTGACCGGAAATCAATTGCAAATAGGCATCGGCGTATCGCTAATCATCGCATTTTTGCTCTCCTGGATTTCACTGGCCGCTCGTGACTTTTCACGCAAGAAGCTCGACGATCTCTGTCGATTGAGAAATCATCCCGACCGCTTCGGAGAAATTCTGAAGCTCTACGAACAAGTGGTGAACGTCGTGGATCTTCTCTCGGCAACGAATATCGTGCTCCTGCTGGGACTCACATTCACCGCCCTCAATCAATGGCAACCGGAGGCGGGGACCTTCGCCGGCTGGACCGCTTATCTGATCGAAATCGCATTCATCGGCTTCATTTTCCTCCTGTTTACGCTCATTCTTCCCTGGACGCTCTCGCGTGTGGCGGGCGAATCGATCATCGAACGCTGCTGGCCGTTACTTAAAGCGAGCCTCTCCATCGGTCGGCCCTATCTCGCGTTACTGGCGAAGGTGGATCAAATCTTCCATCGCCTGACGGGTGTGGAGGAACCGGTAGAAGGAGACACCACGATGATTTCCGATGAGATTCTCACCGTCGTCGATGAGGGACAGCGGGAAGGATTGATCGAACGCGAAGCGCGCACAATGATTCATCGCGTGATTGAAATGCGGGAAGTCGATGCTTCCAACATCATGACACCGCGGACCGAAATCGTGTCGATCCCCATCGACTCCACCTTGGAGGAAGCCCGCAAACTACTGATCGAGGAAGGGCATTCGAGAGTCCCCGTCATCGGAGAAAATACCGACGATATCCGCGGAATTCTGTATGCCAAAGACCTCCTGAAAACGATCAACGGCGAATCGACTTCCGAAATCGCGTTGAAAGATGTTATTCGCGACCCGCTGTACGTCCCGGAAACCACAGGCGTCGATGCACTTCTACAAACCATGAAAACTGAGCGGGTGCAGATGGCGATTGTGCTCGACGAATACGGTGGGGTCTCGGGACTCGTCACGATGGAAGACGTTCTCGAAGAGATCGTCGGGGAAATCGACGACGAATACGATGAAATCGAAGAAGCCGGTATCCAGATCATCAACGAACATTCCATTCAGGTCGAAGGTCGCATGCACCTCGACGAGTTAAACGAACTGGTCAGCTACGACCTACCCGAAGATGGGGATTATGACACCATCGCCGGTTTCGTTGTCTCTCAACTCGGTCACATTCCCGATCCGGGGGAAGTCATTTCCTGGAAGCAGTATCGCATTTCGGTCCTCGAAGCTGACAAACGCAAGATTCTCAAAGTCCAAGTCGACCGCGACCCGTCTCTCGAAGAAGTCGGCAGCGAGAATCTGTGAGAGGCATCACCAACGCTCAACCGGACCCGACGGAACCGGAATATGGGGATCGGGAAGAATGCCGTCTTTGGTGCCGTGAACCGGTCCTTCCTGCTCGATGAGAGCCAGGGCGGCCTCGAATTCTTCGCGTGTCCTGGCTTGCTGAAAATCACCCCGCATGCGTTTGCGCACGCGCATTCCCTTGAGATACCAGTGACCCATTTTACGAAAGCGGACAATCGCCTTCTCGGTCGGGAATCGACGTTCCAGATACTCAAACTGCTTCCGCAGGAGGTTCAGGCGATCCAGAAATGTCCCCGCCGGTCCATACTCTCCGGTCGCTTCCCATTCGACCAACTGCCGGAAGATCCACGGATTCGCCAAGGCACCGCGACCGATGGAGATCCCGTGACAACCGGTTTCCCGAAACATTCGGTCCGCATCGGGAATGGAACGGACATCCCCATTTCCGATGACCGGGATCTTCTTCACCGCTTCAACGGTTTTACGAATCCCGTCCAGATTCACGTTTCCGGAAAACCCCTGTTCGCGAGTCCGTCCGTGAATCATGACCGCCGCGACTCCGACCGACTCGAACGCTGCGGCGAAATCGGGCGAAGTGATTTGCTTGTCGTCCCAGCCGAGACGCATTTTAACTGTCACCGGAACCGAGACCGATTCCACGATCTGTCGCACTAACTGGACGGTCTCTTCCTGCTGACACATCATCGCCGAGCCCGCCCCTCCTTTAGTAATCCTGTGAACCGGGCACCCCATGTTGATGTCGATGGCGTCCACCCCATAGGTCTCTAGAAACTGAGCAGCCTGACACATGATTTCCGGTTCGCTGCCGAAGATTTGCACGGAGAATGGACTGTCTTCCGGGCAGGTTTCGATCATCGATCGCGTCCCTTCGTTGCCGTGCATCAATCCCCGAGCGTTTACGAGATCAGTCGTCCCGAGGCTCATCCCTCCCAGTTCGCGAACAATCAATCGAAATTCCAGATTGGTAAATCCGGCCAGAGGAGAAAGCAGGTAGCGAGACGGGAGCGTGAGCGAACCATATTGCAGGGGAGGTCTTTCCGGAGGTTTCGGATGTTGATAACGAACCGTTTCGACCGACACGCGATATTCCCCCCTCTCCAAAAGACTTACCGTAACGCCGCCGACAATTCCTGTTCGCAGGCAGCGATAATCTGTTGTTGAGCGGAGTCCACCTCTTCCCCGGTCAGCGTTCTTTCTTCAGAGCGAAAAGAAACACTCAGCACATACGACTTGGAATCAGCGGCGATTTGCTTGCCTCGATATTGATCGACGAACTCCACATCACTCAACAGCGGACCTGCCGACTGACGGACCGTCTCTTCCAGCTTCTGCCAGGGGACTTCTTCCGGCAAAACGAAGTTCAAGTCGCGTTCTACCGAAGGATACTGAGGCAGTGATTCATAAGCCGGCGTGAGTTCGCAAATCTCTTCGAGGATCGACAGCGAGACTTCCGCGGCGGAAACGGCGTCCCGCAAATCGAGCTGACCCTGCAATCCGCGGGTCAGTTCGCCGCACACACCCCAGAATTCTCCGTTCACCAGAAGTTCGGCCGCTCGACCTTCCTCAAACTGCGGACGCTGACAGGGGCGGACTTCCAATCTGGCGTGACGGTTCACGCGGGATACAATAGTTTCCAAAACGCCCCGCAATTCCCGAAAACTCCAGCCCCCCACCAAACCCAAAGTCCGTGGTTGCGCCTCTTCCTTCTCCACCGATTGCTCCGCGGTGTGATACACCCGGGCAATTTCAAACAAACAGGCGTTAAACTGCGAATGTTTTTCGTTTTCGCGTCGCCACTGTAATAGCGAAGGAATGAGCGAACGACGCAGAATATTTTCCTGCTTGCGGGAGGAATGTTCGACCGCGAGAGGTTCGTTGTCGTCCCCCGGATGCCACAAGTCGAACTGCTCGCGCGTCACGAAGCTAAGCGTGATCGCTTCGTACAATCCCAGCGACGTTAACGTATGACGAACTTTGGCCGACACGCGATCCGCCAGCGTTCGCGACGACGAAACCACGTCGATCGCCGCGTCGGTCGGAATTTTTTCATAACCGTGAATGCGAGCGACTTCCTCGATCAAATCGACTTCGCGACTGAGATCCCGCCGCCAGGAGGGAACGAGGAATTGTCCAGAGTCGGTATCGCCACCGGTCTTCTCCAGACCGAGAGAAGCCAGAATCTGATCCGACTCATCGGCAGAGACCGGAATCCCCAGCAAACGCTCGACCTGTGGGTATCGCAACGTGACGGGCGTACGGGAATGATCCAGTTCAGCCCCCGCCTTAATCGCACCTTCCGCTAATTCACCGCCCGCCAGTTCCAGAATCAATTCACAACAGCGGCGGGAAGCCCAGTCAAGTTGTTCGAGATCGACGCCTCTCTCGAATCGATACGACGAAGGACTATGAAGGTTCAGAGCCCGAGCGGTGTTGCGAACGCTTATCGGCTGAAACGCGGCCGTCTCAATCAGAATGTCGATTGTCGCCTCACCAATTTCCGTCTCCAGACCGCCCATCACTCCGGCAATCGCAACGGGACGACTTTCATCGGCGATGACGCAGGTTCCCGCATCGAGTTTGTATTCTTTCTGATCGATGGCGGTGATTGTTTCGTCTTTGGTTGCTTCGCGGACGACGATTTGACGCCCGCCGAGTTTGTCCAGATCGAACGCGTGCAGTGGTTGACCACACTCCATCAATACATAATTGGTGATATCGACGATGTTATTGACGCTCGGCTGACCGATGGTAGCGAGACGTTCGACCAGCCAGTCGGGAGATGGTCCGACTTTCACACCGGTAATCACTCGCGCGATGTATTGGGGACACAACTCGGGAGACCGATTCTCGACCGCGGCCAGTTCGGTCACCTTCTGGGAACCTGTCGCGGGTTGAGGATCGGGCACGCTCAGAGCTTTTTCAAACAGAGCGGCAATTTCCCGCGCGACACCAATATGGCCCAGACAATCGGGACGATTGCTGGTCACTTCCAGATCCACGCAAATGTCACCACTCACCTCTTCGACACCTTCGAGATTCAGGCCACTCATGGTGAGTTCGTGCGTCACTTCCTCAACACTGAGATCGTGATCGACGTATTGTTTGAGCCAATTCCAACTGACAAGCATGATCCGGCTTTCGCATTCGGACACTGATAATATTTGACGAGACGTCTCTTTTTAAAAGACACGAATCATCCCGAAAGAGTTACTGTAACTTTCCCCGGAAAAATGGGCAACCAGACCGCACCGGAAGAGAATTTCAAGGAGCGTGTTAAGCCGCCTTGCGCAATGCACCCAGAGAAGGCATTTCGGGCAAATCAACCAGACTGAGAATCGAGCCGGTGATCCGGCTGGCGGAGAACTGTCCGTCGGGAGCATGGACCTGAACGGGAACAGGTGTCGTGGGAGCAAGCATCGTCGAGATCACGTTCGCATTAATCTCCGCATCCGGAACGACAGTGAGTCGAAAGGTTCGCAGGATTTTCGGCAAAATGCTCCCCATCGACCGCATCGCCATCGGTGCCCCGATGCACATGCGGGGCCCCGCACCAAACGGAAAATATTGATACGGGGTAGGACTGATGTGATCCCAGCGTTCGGGCCGATATTCGTAGGGCGCTTCATAGATTTCGGGACGGTGATGTGTCATATACTGGCTGAACAGGACACCCGTCCCCGCTGGTAAATGGTAAGCTCCCAAATCGACCGGTTCCGAGCAGAACCGTTGCAGATACGCTGAGGCGGGCAGCGTCCGCATACTTTCCCTCAACACACGATAACCCCAGGAAGTTTTGTCATCCCACGTCCGTTCTTCCGGAGTCGTACTCTCGAGTTCCGCATCCAATTGTCGCATGATGGAAGGGGACTGAGCTAATTGAAACAGCGTCCAGATAAGAGTATGTGCGGTCGTCAGATGAGCTGCGCCGAACAACAGCGTAATATGACCGATCAACTGCGAATCGTCGATCGATCCGTCCCGTCCATGTGCCTGCATTAAAATACTGAGCACATCCTGCCCCAGCTCTTTCGACTGCCGACGTTTCTGTAACAGATCGCGAATGCGTTCTTCGAGATCGGCGGCGAGTTGCAGCAGTTCTTCGTATTGGTCGCTAAAGCTTCCGCTGACGTATGCCGCCATTCCCGTGTCGTGATTGAGTCGTACCCAGCGATCGGTCGCGTGACCGATCGCTTCCGACAACTCGGGATAGTCCATCCCGAACAGGACGGCACTCGTCAAACGGCGCATCAAGGTCGTCAATTCCGCGTCGAGATCACGAACGTCACCGACCTGCCACTCTTCCAGCATTTCGGAGGTCAGTCGCTCGGCGATACTGTCGTAGGCGGGGATCGAGGGGAGAGCAAATGGCTTCATCACCATCCGCCGGTGCTGCCGATGCTCGTCGCCATTCATGGTCAACAGCCCATTCGTCAATCGGCGTTGAGAGGATTTTTTCGCACCTCGCAACGCAAAAAAGTGGGAATGAAAGCGTTGACTGTCGGTCAGCACCTGTTGAATCAGCTTGGGGTCGAAGACACAGACAATTTTGCTGCCGTCTTCCTGAATCTGAGCGATCTCTCCACATTCCTCATGCACCTGCTGCAAACAGGCAATCGGATTGTTCGGAAAGTCGCTCAACCGGGCCGATGAAAGAGGAATTTCGCGGGGAGAGTAGATCGATTTGGTTTCGGCGGACATCCTTGCCTTCCTCGGTTCAATGGTCTCAATCATCCCGTCCGTGGGATGCGGTAGCCGCATGCGGATGTGATTGTTCGTAGGTTTCCTTGAGTCGCTTCGTGCTGACGTGCGTGTAGATCTGAGTAGTCGTGAGGCTTTTGTGTCCCAGAAGTTCCTGAACGCTGCGCAGATCGGCACCGCCGTCCAACAGATGTGTTGCAAAGCTATGTCGCAATGTATGGGGACTGGTGAGCGAATCGAGCCCCGCCTGTTTGATGTATTTCTCAAGCATCCGGCCCACACTGCGCGTCGTCAGTCGCTTGCCAAATCGATTCAGGAAGATTGCTTTCTGATCGGAAGCCGAGCCTTGAGGTGACGGTTGGCGAAACGACAACCAGCGATCGAGGGCCGCGGCCGCGAACGATCCGACGGGCGAGACCCGCTCTTTTTTACCTTTGCCGAAAACCCGTAACACATCGGCATCGCGATCCCAGTCCTCAATGTTCAGTGCAACCAGTTCCGCAACTCGCAGTCCGCCCGAATACATCACTTCCAGCATCGCCCGATCCCGCAACCCCATCGGCTCATCAGCGGGCGGTGCTTCCAGCAGTGCGTTGATTTGTTCCGTGGTCAAAAAGTGCGGCAATTTGCGCCCCGCTCGCGGGGTTCGCAGAGCTTTGGCGGGATTCGTTTCTACCAACCCCTCCCGGGAGCAATATTTGAAGAAACTGCGGAGACAGGCAAGACGACGAGCAATCGTGCTGCGGGCGTATTCGCATTCGTGAAGGTAGCTCACATACGCGCGAAGCAGACTCACGGTCACTTCTTCCGGTTCGGGGATGCGACCGAGTCCCTCCGCGAAAAACTCCAGCAGACTTTCGAGATCCTCGGCGTAAGATTTCAGCGTCAATTCCGAGGAATTGCGCTCAATCTTCAGATAGCGGATGAATCCATCGATTGCTGAGTGCATCGTCTGAGTTTCTCAGGATTGCGGGCTCGGTGTCTCCAGCACGGCGAACGATCGGATTTGTAGACAATATCAGCGTTAGCGGGAATACCCAGTCACGTCATCCGGGACAATTTCGGACTCTTCCCGTATTTTTCTCACACGTTGACTCAACACCGCAGCATCGTACCAGGTGAAAGTCAGATCGGGATCGGCCGCGTGCTGACCAAGTTGATCCAGCAAAGTATCGACGCTCGTTGAATCGTAGAGGAAAACAAACCGTTCTCCGCCCTTCACAAGTGCAAGTACATTGACCTCTTTCGGCATCATCTTGTCTCCCTACGGATGCGTCTCTTCTGGATTCCGAAGCCCTCCTGGCTTCCGGAAGTGGTCCAGTTTTAAGATATCGGCATTTGAAGGCATTCACCTTGCCTTATAATTTCAACTGACACCACGAAACGTATCTCTCTCCACAACAACAACTTGCGACTCCCATCAATCACCCCGATCGGAGACAATCCGCTCATCGAGCCTTGAAAGTGAATTTTCCGGCTCAGTTTCCGAATGCGGCCTAAATCGCTATGATTTCGGTACTTGATGCGTTTCAAGGCCTCAAACACCATCCTCCGACCGATCCCTGCGCGACGGACCTCATGGAAGAAATGCTGTACAACTGGCTTGAGACGGCTCCCTGGCCGCTGCTGCTGCTCGTCATTGGAGTCGCGATCGCCGTTCTCGGAAAATCCGCCGATTGGCTGGTCGAAGAAGCAGTCACATTGTCTGAGAAATCGGGGGTGCCCAAAGTCATCATCGGAGCAACCGTCGTCAGTCTGGGAACGACGGTCCCGGAAACGGCTGTTTCCGTGTTGGCGGCGCTGAACGGCGATCCAGACCTCGCTCTCGGGAACGCGGTCGGCTCGATTATTTGTGATACCGGACTGATCCTCGGTATCGCGTGCCTGATTGCCCCACTTCAACTTCCCCCTGGTGTCGTCAATCGACAAGGCTGGATCCAACTCGGAGCTGGAGCTCTGCTGGTGCTGCTTTGCATTAACTGGGCTGCGCCCGCCACCGTCTTTGAATCGGGAGGAACCCTGCCGCAGTGGGGCGGGTGGGTGTTTCTGGGACTTCTGGCAGCCTATCTCGTGTTGAGCATCCGCTGGTCGCGCGGGGAAAAAGCGATTCATCTCGAAGAAGTCGAAGCGTCCCCTAATGAGCCGATCCTGTGGAGTGTGGTCAAGCTCATTCTCTCCATCGGTTTGGTCATCCTTTCTTCTCACATTCTGATTCCGGCGGTCCAAGTGGCCGCCGAAAGACTCCAGATCCCCCAATCGATCATCGCCGCGACCCTGGTCGCGTTCGGGACCTCTCTTCCGGAACTGGTCACCGCCGTCACCGCTGCCCGACACGGACACGGCGATCTCGCCGTCGGAAATGTGGTAGGGGCCGATATTCTGAATGTGTTGTTCGTCGCGGGGGCAGCGGCTTCCGTGACATCAGCAGGACTTCCCGCCGATCCACATTTCTTTGTGATTCTGTTCCCGACGATGTTGGCAGTCCTGATTGTGTTCCGGATCGGAATTTTTTTCTCGCACGATACACTGAAATTCCGCTTTGGACTGGTCCTTCTGGCCTGTTACCTGACGTTCCTGGCGATCAACATCACACATCTTCAGAATCATTGAGAAACTCCCGGTCGTACCTTGAGTTTCCGCCATTTCCGGCCTTAGGATGGATATTTCCTGTCGAGAGGCTCCGGCACTCTCACAACAATTCCCCTCACTGAGTCAAAATCATCCGTTGAGAAAATCCAGGTTCGTTCCGGTCATTCGACCAATTCCATTCGCCAGATCCGAAGGGCTGGAAGTTTCGTCATGATCAAGGCCGGCATCATAGGACTTGGCCCTGTTTGGGAGACGCGCTATTGCCCGGCGCTGGATGCCTTGTCCAGTAAAGTAAAAGTTGCCGCGATTTACGATGCGGTCGAGGAACGCGCCCACAACGCGGCCAAAAGGTTCGACGCCATCGCCGTTAAAGGGGTCTCAGCCCTGAGTCGTCGTGCGGATCTCGACGCCTGCCTGATACTGGGGAAAGATTGGACGAATCTCCCCGCACTGAAATTCCTCTGTGAAGCGCGCAAACCCGCCTACATCGCCGGCTCCCTGGGACACGAAATCCCCACCGTGGGAGAAATTCATCTGCTCGCGCTCTCCGAAGGGCTGACGTTCATGCCGGAGTTCGCCCGTCGCTACACGCCCGCGACGGTCCGACTCCGCGAATTGATCGCCACCCGACTGGGAAAAGCGGAGCGAATTTTATGCGATGCCCGCCTCCCGCTCCCCAGCCGCCGCGATTACGTTCCCGGACAGGCCGACTACGAAGACTTTCTCATAGGCTTGTTCGACTGGTGTCTCCATATTCTTCCCGGTTCGGCGAGAGATGTTCTCTGCCTGCCGCTCGAATCGGAAGAATGGCCGGGAGACTCCACACGCATCCGGTTCCTACATCGAGACGCCGAAGCGTCCGCCACGCTCCGCATCTATCAGGTCGAAGCTCGCGATGATCGGGAGACAACACTAGAACCAGGAGACGTACGCTTTGAGATCCATTGCGAAAAAGGAATCGTCCGGATCGAAAGTGCCGACACAATCTCCTGGGAAATCGAGGGGGAAGAAAAATCGGAAACGCTCACCTCCGATCGGACTGACGCCTTTGTAATGCTCGACCATTTTTTTCGACGAGTGGTGGGAGGGTTGATTCCCGTCGCCGACCTCTCGGATATTTGCCGAGCGATCAATATCTTCCGCGCGTATGAAGGAAGTAAGGTGGTGAGAAAAGCCGTTCCCGTTCCCGGGCAGACAAAATCGAACTGACGTGTACACTATAAAACAGACAACGAATCCGCGCTTGGAGACTCTGTATTCAGGAAGGACAAAGAATCATGAACTGGTTATTGCTGGCTCAAGAATCTGAAGGCGAGAAACCGTCCGCCATCCCCACCAGAGAAGAAGTTCTGCAACTGATCCAGGACAGGGGACTCGAGTTCGCTCAGAACCTGATTCTCGCTCTCCTCATCTTTTTCGTCGGTCGTATCGTGGCCAAAATCCTGAAACGGGTCGTCGAAGGGGTCATGCGTCGCGCCAAGTTCGACGAAACGCTGCTCCAGTTTCTCGGCAACATCGCCATGGCACTGATGATGACGTTCGTCTGCCTGGCGTCGCTCGACATGCTCGGCGTCGATACGACCTCTCTCGCCGCGGTTCTCGCCGCCGCAGGACTCGCCATCGGCCTCGCGCTTCAAGGCTCGCTTTCAAACTTTGCCGCCGGCGTAATGTTGATCCTGTTCCGCCCTTTCAAAAGCGGAGATTTCATCGAAGCCGGGGGAACCGCCGGGATCGTCGAGGAAATTCACATTTTCCACACCCTCATGAAAACTCCCGACAATCGGAAAATTGTCGTGCCCAACAGCACCATCACCAATGGCACGATCACCAACAACTCCGCAAATCCGACGAGACGCATCGACATCACCGTCCAATGCGGCTACGAAGACGACCTGACCGCCGTTAAAGAATTTCTTTGGGAATTGATTCGCGCGGACGAACGAATCCTCGACGATCCCGAACCCTTCGTCGCCGTCACCGAACTCGCCTCCAGCGGCGTCAATATCCTGATTCGTCCGTGGACGAATTCGGAGGATTTCTGGCTGACGAAATGCGATCTCACCGAACGCATCAAACTCGGGTTCGACGAACGCGGATTCACCATTCCGTATCCGACCCAGGAAATCCACATCCACAAAACCGAATCCCCCTCATAAGCGAGACAGCCGATGAGATTGACTTCGCATAATCAAACCTGTGTCACCACGATTCTCGCGTTCTTCCTGGTCACCTCATCAATTTTCGCACAGCCGAAACCGTATGAGAAACCCGCTCCGCCGGAAGGGGCAAAAGAATTCGCGCCCGACATCCCGGCTGACGCAGGCCAACATCTGGCACTCTCAATCCGAAAACTGGAAAACGGATTCTCTCCCGAGCGTCCATTTCTGATCTGGGCGTTGGGATCGAGCTACACCGCTCGGCTCGGAAACGGGGAGATCCTGATCCCGATGCTCAAAGACAAATTCGGAGACGACCGCAAATTCGAATACAAACGAATGGTCGGAAACTCCTGTCCCTGGCAGTATCTGCGTGGCTGGGCGCGACAAATGGTCATCGCCGACCAACCAGACCTAGTGATTGTGAACACTATCGGCAAGCTCGACGACCTCGAGAAACTGATCGTTCTGCTACAATCGCACACTACCGCCGACATCATCATTCCCAGCATTCATTGGCGCGAAAGAGGAAAACCTAATTGGGACCAAGGTCTCGAAACCGCCCCCGATCAGGACGTTCCCGGATTGCGAAAACTGTGTGCGAAATACGGAGTCGAGTTCGTCGAATTGCGGCGCGAGTGGAAGAAATACCTGGAAGCAAATAATCTGCCGATCGAATCACTGCTCGGCGATCCGGTGCATCAATCGCCTTACGGAGCTTGGATGGTCAATTACATGCTGGCCCAGCACTTCCAGCAGCGCGACAGCTACGCCTACGATCCGCAATCTCGCGAACAGCTTTTCCTGCCGCCCGATCCGCGCCGGGGAAAGATCACCTTCGATTTCACCGGCAATCGTGTGGATATGCTCGCACGAGGAGGGAAGGGGAGCGTCCGAATCTCGATCGACGGACAGTCCGCCGAGTTCTATCCGTCGTTCCGGATGACCTACATCCAGCCCGCAAAAACCAATTTTCAGGAACGGCGCAGTCCCGCCCGGGATCAGTCGCCGCATGGCGTGAAGCTCGGTGAAAATATCGAGCCGCAGCACTGGACCATTACCGTGCTCGACGACCAGGGGAATTACGAACTGGAAGGCTCCGTCACCGGCAAAGACGGACGGGGCAACGCCTACCAACCTTTCACCAGCAACTCCGGACAGATCATCATTCCCCCCGAGGAATGGCGACGCGCCGAACGCAACAAGCCGGGCGACAAGTTCAGTTGGGACGTCGAACGGGCGACCGTCGGCGAAGTCGTAGACTTTGCAAAGTACGACGCGAACGAGCCGTTCCGTCTGACGCTGGCGTCCAATCTGGAGAACACCAGACACACACTGACGATTCAATACCTGACCGACTTCGTCGTCGATATCGAGCATCTGCAAGTCTTCACACCGCCGATCAGCGACTAATGTAAAAGCAGGCGAGCAGAATTGCCCCAATTGTCAACTCAGGGCAGCGAGTCTTCATCCACGACGATTTTCGTCCCCACCGCGGTGAACTTGACGGCGAGAATTGTTGGAACCCCCTCCTCAGTCGCGGAAACCACGGGGAGAAATGAGACCATCTGCCGCCAAAGAACGGAAGGATTCGGACTGGACAGATAGTGAGAGTCGTCGAACTCGAACCTGGCCAACTCGTCCCAATATCCGTCCGGCAACTTCTCCAATTCGGAAGGTACGAGCATCTGCTGTGCTTCATCAAAACGATGTGCGTGGACGTGCTGAACGAATAGATCTGCCGTTTCCAAGGGAGTTGCCACGTAGCGATAAAGAGCGGTAAGACACAGGACCAAAAGTGGGATGGCGATCAGTATTGTTTTCAGAATCCGGCGTCGCATTTTGCAGCTTCCTCTTTTGTTCGAGGCTCATCCTGAAATTCGGAAATCAAAAAAGCGGACGAGGGGAATTCAGTTCGATCGAAATTTAGAGCGAAGCTGTTCCTCTATTCGAAATTCTTGCGAGGCTAATTAGTAAGACTTTGTAAGTCTTGATCAGCACTTCTGGGATTTAGTGCAATTACGGTTGGGATCAAAGCACTCTGATCCGTGAGTTCTGCATTCTCGTCGGGCCTGTAAAAAACTCCAACAACTTTCATTTCAGGAGAATCTGTTTTGGGCTGAACGAACTCCCCCACTCGGGGAACGCACTGCGCTTCGAGGGTGTAGCTCCTGATCAGTTTGCGTTCATTTCGGCTGACATGAGCCAGATGGAAAGAGATAGTGGGAGCGTTGGTTGGCATGGCATAAACTTTCTGCAAAACAAGCAGAGGAAACAGTGAGTAGCAACATCCAGCATTTGGTAATGAAACCTCACTCCGGATTGAGACTCTCGGGGAGAGAGCCATGAAACGCGTGTGAGAGGAATCGAACACCCGTAACTTATTGGGAAGGTGTAATCTTAGCCTTTGGATCACGCCTGCGGTGCAATCCATTATAGTACCGGAACGAGACGATCAAAGTCCCGTAAACCTGTAAATGGAGGGTCGGGCGTTCTCTGGCAGGCTCTTATCAGCGAGATTTCATCGACTAGACAGCATACGCGGGATAGGCTGCTCCTCGAAAACCGGTCCACCGTGAAACACATGTTATTTTGATTCTGCTAGAAATTATCAAGCTTCCAGCGTGCTCAACTTAATACAAAATGCAAACAGTGCAACAAGGAAATTATGGCGTCCAGCTAAGAACGATCTGCGATAGCTCTTAGTGATTCTTAGGCGGCTTTGGAGCCATTTTTTTACTTGCGGGCGGAGCCGGGGGGGAGTCCGTTGCCTTTGGAAATCCATTAGTATTAGGTTTTGGAGCGTTCAACGGAGGAAAGTTCTTCCCGATCACAAACACAGGGTAACCATTTTCGGTCAACGGGAAATTACCTTGAACCGGCCACGCTGTCCATATCGCGGGATAGTTTGTCTTATCGAAATTTGCTTGTTCTGCTAATTTCTGTAATTCATCAATATTGTTGGTGACAGAAGCAACTTCAGCCTCTAACCGTTGATTTTGATCTAGAAGCTTAGCTTCGAACTTTTTTTGGTTTTCAACTCTCTCTGCAACCAGAACCTCCAGTCTGTCAAATTTCTCTTCATAATTCGACGTGATTTCTAGGTCCGATGATTTCAGGCTCGGCAGTGACCAGAACGCAAGCAAACCCCAGGCACTAGCAGTAACCATTATTGTAGAACCCACAGTTTTCGTAGAGACCTTGTAGGGACCAAGTTCAACTTTCGCCTCATCGGTGTGGATACCAACGCCAGAGATGAATAGACGAAGTCCTCCGTACAAGGCGTAAAGCCCAGAAAGGGACAAAACAAAAGCGATCACTCCTCTCACGAGAATTATGTAGCCTCCCAGATACTCCATGAGTAACCACTCCCACTATTTATTTGAAGAGTTTGAGATTGAGCGAAAAGCGGGCGAGGGGAATCGAACCCCCGTATCTAGCTTGGGAAGCTAGCGCTCTACCATTGAGCTACGCCCGCGAAATAACGCATGATCGTCAACTCGGTCCCGGTTCGGGAAGGAATTGGTTCCACCGGTCGTTAAACTCGATTTGCACCCGGTACATGGGGCCGTTCAACTCCAACAGACCCCGTTGACGATCGTACCGCGACTGGAAGAGTTGCATGAACTGATCGAGCGGCACGAAGTCATCACTGTAACCCAAAGTTCCGCCGTTTTCGAGAGACAATACTTCCACATGCAGCCGTCGCGTGTTGGGAACCCGTTGCTGAACTCGCCAACTGAGCGTCGTCAGGAAGGGGAACGCCTCGTGCGGGGATTCCACCACCGAACAGGAGGACATGATGCGATCCCAGCGGCGACGTCCTGTCTGCTTGTTGACGGCAATCAACAAACCGACCACATCGGTCGAGGGGAGAAAGGGGTTGGAGGCGAAATTCGAGAAAATGCGATCGCCCCCTTCTTCACGAACGCGTTGGTGATCGTCGACGCGACGGATATTGATGTAATGATTGGCGGCGTCCGACAAGTAACTCAATCGGGTGACACTCGCCGATTCTCCGAACTCGGTCGGAATGGAAACGATCTCTTCCCGCGTCTTTAAATCAATCACGCGGAGTTGTTTTTCGTGATCGATCAGCACCAGACGATCGCCGTCCAAGTGACTACAATGCGGACTCCAGTAACGGGACGCGAACACCTCCGCTCCCGTCTCCATATCCACCACCGTGACACTCGGCTGACGACCGGCGTCCGCAGGACTATTGTCGCTCCCCCCATACCGCAGCATCACCAGCAGTCGCCCGACGGAACCGAGTAGCCCCGTGCGCGGAACATCGGGAGACTCCAGGAGACGACCGGTAAAGGTTTCGTAGACTTCATAACGGCCTTCGTTCTCAGGGAGACGGACGATAACCCGTTCGTCACCGAACAAGTTCAGCCGGGGATTGCCGTTGGACGATTTCTGAGGCTCCAGTTCGTCCCGCCTCCAGAGAACTTTCCCGTTGGTCGAATTAGCGACGAGCATTGCATCCTGATGTCGAAAAGTGACGAATTCCGAGGAGAACGGGCCGACGAACAACATCTCTCCCATCTCGGGATCGAGAAATGATCGCGTCCAAACCGGCTCGTCCCCCGAAGTATCCATCAGAGAGAGACCGCGAATTTGTCCCATGCTGCCAAACGGGAAAAAGTGACCGACGACGGAATCGCGCGACGACGAGCCTGCCGACCCGCGCAGAGGCAACTCCACTTTTGCAGCAACCGTCCCTTTGGAACGCGAGACGATGTGCAACATGTGTTTGTTGTTATTGTTGTCGGGATGACTTTTCGCCAGTAGATCGAAATCACATTCAGGAGGCGTCGGATAAATCCGCCGATATCCCTCATACGCTTCCGAAATCATCCGCTGAGGGGCCCCTGGAAGCAACGAACTGACGGTCACCTGCGAGAATTCGCGCGTCGGTATTTGCAGGTTCGCTAGCGCCTGCTGCATGCCGTTGGAATCCTGAATCGTCTCGCGTCGCGATTTCAAACCGGGAGGCCAAGAACCTGAGATCCTCGAATCGGCCTGTTTCAACAGGTCGGCAGCCCGATCGTAGAGACCAAATCGACTCCACAGTCCCGCCAGTTCGACCATCGCGGCAAGGGAGCGACCGCTCTCTCGATGCTCGGCAACCGTCATCAACAACATTTCCGCTTCGTGATATCGCTGTTCCTGTTGCGATTTGCGGGCCAGGATCAAACGAACCTCGTCCAGTTCGGGGAGCCCCGGAAAATGTTCGAGCACGTTCCTCATCTCGGAGGATTCGTCGCCTACCAAAGCGGATTGAATCCTTCCCGTGAGGTACGAGTCGAAGGCGTCTCGATTCGGCTGGTAGCGCGACCAATCCCAAATCGTTCGCATCCACGCCCCCAACGAGAGCGACAATTTCGGATCGCCGGGCATCTCATACAAGCTGTCGGACTGGAGACGTCCTATCTGCCTGAGCGTTTCCAACACTCCGTTGGGATCGCCGAGCGCCATTTGCTGATGGGACAAATTGATCGCCAGTCGAATCTCATCGTCAGGAGTCTGTTGAAAAGGAGCCAGCTTCTCAGACACCATCGCCACATCTTCCGGATGTTGACGCATCCAGCGAAACAGTTCCTGTTCGTACTCGTTTTCGACTCGTTCCCGAAGCGGTTTCGGTAACGTCTTCGCGATCAATTCCTCGTAGCCCGCGATCCGTTCCTGGATCGAGAGTTCTGAATTCAGGGTGATATATTCAAACATCTGTTCGCTGTTGAGTTCTCCCGCCGCAGCCAGAACTTCCAACGCTTCGAGGTGAGACTCCGGCTCGGGGAGCGCGATGAGAGAATCGATTCCGAGGGAGATCAAATGCCGTCCGGAGACGAGCAGATGTCCGAATTGAGGCAGGGGAGCGGGATGTTCTTGAATTGATTGATCGCCGGAAATTCCCGACAGATTCCGAGTCTCGACACGTGCTTCGGGATTGAGATTGAGAACCAGCTTTTCGCCGTCCGAGATCCGGATGCGGAGAATTCGACTGTTTTCAAGAGGCAGGAGATAGCCGTCCTGTTGCTGAACACCGCGCCCCGAAATACGGGCATGATTGATCCGCCACAGTTCCCGACCATCAGCGGCGGAAAGACCTCGTGTTTCCCGCGCTCCGACGACGAGTAAAACTTCACCTGAGATTCCTCCCAGATATTCGTCCCCCTGACTTTCATCGGACGATGATGTCGGTTTATTGCGAGGCTGCTTCCAGAGCAGATGCCCCGTTTCGTGATCGACACAATGAATTTCCGACGATTGACGCGGCAACAAAAAGAGCTGATGCCCGGAGATAACCGGCTCGTCGACAAACCCCAACGAGCCGTACGACATATCCAACTCCTGACCGCGAAACGCAAACTGTCTCCGGTTTCGCGTATCTCCCAGATAATACACCCATTCCAGCACCCGGCCCACAGGGTCGATTCCCACGACCAATCCGACCTGGGTCGTGATAATCAGTTTGTCCCCGGCAGGACGGACGACGCAGCCACGCCAGCGACGACTCGCATCCTCATACAGCGAGTTCATCGGAAAACCAAGCCCCTGTGACCAGAGAAGTTTTCCGTTGGAGGGATCGAGACAGAACAGTTTGATCGTATCCTCCTGTTCGACCACGGCGTAAAGGAGACCGTCCACATTGACCGGCAGCGACAAAAAATAGACGCCCTGGAATTCCGGATGTTTTTCCTCCCACGCCTCGATCTTCCAGGCAGGTTCCCAGTCGGTCTCTTTGTTCGAGGGATAATCCCTCAGAGGTAACGCCACCAGACGATTCGTGGGAATTGGTTCACCGGAAGGATCTCCGAAGCCCCGATTGCCCAGTATCTGGTTCCGTCGCTCCATGGTACTCTGCGGGACACCGTTCGGATGATTTCTTTGCATCCACCGGTCGTCTTTCTCCACCACGTAAACATGCCGTTGGTCGTGGGAGAGTTGTGAGTGCAAGGTATTCCAGACGAACTCTTCCAGAAACTCAGCTTTACTTTCAAAAGGTTCCCATCGATTGGCGATGAACTGTTTTTCTTCGTATTCCGCCACAGCTTCCTGCAGGCTCGGCGTAACCGAGTAGCTGGCGCGAGTCTGTCCGGAGAGACGATCCAACAACAGGATGCGATCGTATCCGCGGATCGCCAACAGCTTACCCTCCGCAACTGCCGACCGCGCCACCGAGAGAGTTTTCCGATCGACCCAGGCGGCTCGTCGCCACTCATCAAGCAATTCCCGCTCCTGCTCGTTGAGAGACTCGGTCAGCGAGAGCTTCCACGTCCCGACCAAAGTGGAGTCGGGGGCTGTCTTTTCGCCCGGCTTTCGGGCGGCTTGTGACTTCAAATAATTTTCCAGTTTGAGACTCAGTTCCCGGCCTTGTTTCGTACTAACAAGTCGCGTCATGAGTTCCGCCGCGCGTTCTCCGTCCCCGGCGAGACGGTTCGCGACCGCCGCTTTCATCAGCAATTGCGGTCCCACGCGATGGGCGTGTACGGAAGAGTCGATCACATCGTTCCACAGTCGTGATGCAGTATGAAACTGTCCCAAATCGAGCGATCGCATCGCCAGCCAGTCAACCGCTTCAAAACCGCTGTCCGTGAAATAATAACGATCGAGAATTTTCGTATAATCGGCGACCTTCCCCGATACGCGGGCTTCCGCCAACAGCACATCGGCATCAAGATCCCATTGACGTTGATATTGCCTCAACGAATTCTTCGGGAGCGACTCCAGATAATCGAGAGCGAGCCGCTTGAGACTGACCACACGTCCCGATTCCGTCGAGACGAAGTGATCTTCAGAGTCATCCAGAATCGATTGCACCAGCGCCATGGCCCGAGCTTCATCCTCAGACTCAATCGCATATCGCAAATTGCGGTAAACCGAACCTTTGCGAGAATACAGAAGCTCGAACGGAATCTCTGGAGCGTCGAGAGAGGTGGACGTCTTCGGGGAATCGTCCGCCAGAAGATTCCACGAGTATTCAACACGACTGCCGAATGCGATCAGGGCAATCGCCAGTCCCGTAAAGATATATGCTAACAGTCGCGAACGACTCGACAGAAAATTCATAAATCCTGATCCCGACGACTCTCCAAGAGGCAAGCACTCCTGTTATCATAGCAACCGAAGAACGCTCGGCACAGACGGAAATCATGCTGGCATTAGGACTTGGGTGCATGTTTTAATGCAGAACACCACATTTTTGCACATTCCCGGAATTTCTCATGAAAAACGTCCATTGGCAACGACTTCCACACCTGATTCTGGCTCTGGCAGCCCTCTTTTCGGGACCGCAAATTCAAGCCACTGAGAAACCTTATAACGTTCTGTTTATCATCTCCGACGACCTGACGGCGACTGCTCTCTCCTGTTACGGCAATCAAGTCTGCCAGACGCCGAACATTGATCGCATCGCGGCTCGAGGCACTCTTTACACGCGGGCCTTCTGTCAGGGGACGTACTGCGGTCCCTCTCGGGCGTCGTTGATGTCGGGTTACTATCCACACGCCACCGGCGTTCTCGGCTACAAAAGTCCCCGTCCGCAAATCGGCGACCGGGCCACCTGGGCCCAGCATTTCAAAAACAACGGCTACTACACCGCCCGCGTGAGCAAAATTTATCACATGGGCGTTCCGGGAGGGATCGAAGCCGGCACCGACGGCGCGGACGATCCCGCCTCCTGGACCGAAAGGTTCAATAGTCCCGGCCCCGAATGGAAAGCTCCCGGAGACGGCGAAACGCTGGAAGGGAATCCGGACGGGAAGAAACCGGTCGTCGGGGGAAACACATTCGTCGTTGTGGAAGCGGACGGCGACGATCTGGTTCACTCCGATGGAAAGACCGCCAACAAAGCGGTCGAGTTGATCCACCAACACAAAGACGAACCGTTCTGGCTGGGTGTCGGTTTCGTTCGACCGCACGTCCCATTCGTCGCCCCGCGTCCCTATTACAGGCCCTTTCTCCCTTACAGCAAAAACAAGCTCCCCCCCAAACTTCCAGGGGACTGGGACGATATCCCGAAGCCCGGCATCAATTACAAAACCAGTCTGAACATGCAAATGGATATCCGACGCCAGAAAAAAGCAGTCGGAGGATATTACGCCTCCGTCTCGTTTATGGACGCGCAAGTCGGCAAGGTTCTGGACGCCGTGGAGGAGGCCGGCATTCTCGACCACACCATCATCATCTTCACCAGCGACCACGGATACCATCTGGGAGAACACGACTTCTGGGCCAAGGTGAGCCTGCGGGATGAATCGGCGGGCGTACCCCTGATCATCAGCGTTCCGGGAAAACCGGCCCAGGTATGTCACTCGCTGGTGGAATTGATCGACTTGTATCCGACCACCGCCAAACTGTGCGGTCTCGATGTCCCCGAACGTCTGCAAGGCTTGGAAATCTCCGCCACGCTCGACGACAAATCGCATCAGGTGCGCGATGCGGCGTTTTCCGTCGCCCCCATGAGAAAGGGATTCCTGCTACGCGAGGATGATTGGTCCTATATCCAGTACGGCGAGCAGGCGGAAAATGGTATCGAGTTGTTCGACATGAACGCGGACCCGCAGCAATTCTATAACCTCGCTGAGAATCCGAAATACGCAGACACCGTGGCTCGTTTCCAACGCCGGATGGCCGAGAAACTCTCAACAATCCGGGATAACGATTTGTGAACCGACAGTGAATCAGAGCGGCTGTTGTGTCGACGACTGAGATTTCGCCAGACGATCCTGTTTTTTTTGCTGTTCGAGTCTGGCGGCGTGAAAGGGATTACGACTCTGATCCCGAAACACTTCTTCGGCAGCGAGAACTTCGCCGTATCCGATGCCGTCGCGGTATGCGAAGAGGCGGACGCTCTGTTGAAAAAGGTCCAAAGGCAAACTCAATTCAAAGCCGGAATCGGCAATCTTCGGACCGTAAGAATTTCGCACGTCGTCGTTCGGGATGCCATCGAATTCGATCCGCCTCGGACGTCCCTCGATATCGGCCACTACCACCAACTGATCCACCAATTCGCGACGACGGACGTCCGCCACCCAACCGGTGCAGACCACCTGGTCTTCGTCGATTCTGAGAACGTTCCACTCTCCTTTGAATTGCATCGGGTCGTTAACGAACGACTCTCCCGACGAAGTGGTAATTTCGACGGGAAACAAATCGAGAGTCGAGTGACCGACCCGCATATTGTAGAGTGCATCGTTGCAGTATTCGCGCGCCAGGACCGCCAGCAACAGATGCGAGCAAATGAGCGGAACCAGACGTCGGGAATCGAGCCAGACCCAGCACCAGAAAGCGGCCCCGAAGACTGTCAGCAACATCAAATAGGGATTCGGAGAATGTATCAGACTGAAGAGTGTCGCGGCTAGCGCAATCCCGCCCCAACGACGATTGGTCAATTGCACGCAAGCAGGCAACAGACAAAGTTGTAAGGCGATCTGCTGTGCGACGACCGTCCCCATCTTACGTTGAAACCAGGAATCGTCACCGATGATCTTCGCCCAGAAGTCCGAATAGGCCGCCGTATTGATGACTCCCACTCCCCACGCCGCCAGCAACATTACTCCCGCCATGATCAGCGACCCGACGACCGTTTTCACCCAGACGGAAAACCAGCCCGCTTTTTGCGGTCGAAAATCTCGTAATCTCCAGATGCTGAATCCGACCAGAGCCACAATCGCGACCACGACCAGATTTTTCGTCATCTTGTCGGAGGTTCCTTTCAGGAACCAGAGGTAAGCTTCGATCAGCCCCACGATCAGAACGATTTCAACCAGCGACCAGAGTCGGAGCCAAACGGATGGATGAGGAGTTTCACGAGATTCCACGACAAGACGTTTCCTGGGCAGGAGAAGGGCTATTCAAGTCGGAAAGATAGATCTTCCCGAAAATCGGGTCAAGACGATGCCCGCTCAAAGGTAAAGCAGAAAGCCTTGAGAGCGTTTATTTTCCGCGTCGAGGGCTCCAACCGGCCCGAAACGCGACCCAATACCACTTCAGATACAACGGCAACCACTTGAACAGGCGAAAATTCGACTCTCCATCCGTCCGATCAGTCCAGTGAGTCGGGATCTCGATAATCGACTCACCGCGTGCGAACGCCTTGGCCGTCAGTTCCAGCGCGATTTCAAACCCCTGCTCGCTTTCGATTCCCAAGTCAGACACCAGCTCGGCATCGTACAGACGGAAATTATTCGTTGCGTCGCGTGTTGGAAACCGGGCAAACCAATACAACGACAATCCCGCTAATCGACTGAGCGTCCGCTTTAACCACGGGCCACCTTGCTGTTCCCCGCCGGGCATGTATCGCGACGCACAAACGACGGTCGCTCCTTCGCGGTATTTCGCCAGCATCGGTTCTACATCCGACAGATCGTCCGAGCAATCCGCCATCACGACGATCGCGGGCCCCGATTCAACCGCGTCAAAACCGGCCCGGATCGCATTCGCGGGCCCGCGACCAAATTCGTTTTTCACCAATTCAATCTCAGGTCGCGTTTGAGCCAATTCACGAGCCACCGGTAACGTCGAATCCTCATCGAAATCATACGTCACCACCAGCCGATACGGTTGCGGAATGCAGCGTTCCACATTCTCGACGAGCCGCGGAAAGTTCTCCGCTTCGTTGAACACCGGGACGATCAATGTGACAGGTTGTTCCAAATTCTCCGACATCGACTCTTCATTCAGGAGGGTAAGGTCTCTCAAGCTCCGGAACAGTCTCGCAAACCGACGCCCCAGTTACCAGATTCTCTCGTCAAATTAACGATCGGGGACATAAACGCGCGCACAACAGGCGCCAGGCTGGCCACAATCTCCCCAGATCTCCTGCAATCGAGCGTCAAGCGTGAGGGGAAGTTGTTCCTGGGAAAGTGACGGTCCGCCGATCAGATAATCGAACGGTTCGTCGGTCGCGTCGAAGTAAAACGGCTCCCAACTTGCCAACAAAGGTTCCCGCCCGGCGCGATAGAAAGCAAACACATACGATCGATCCACCAGATATCGCTTCCCCTTGGGGTACTTCGCAATCAGTTCTTCCGTAAACTGTCCCGCATCATAGACCGGGTTATTCCATTCCCGCAGATGAACAGCGAGAGACCTCAATCCAGAGCCGGGTAGAAAACAGACAAAAACCAGCGTGACCACGATTCGTGCGTCCCAAGGCCGGCGAGTCCCATTTGCCTCTCTGTCCTGCCAAATACGAGACAACAGCCCCCCCAACATCAGAAACACCGGCGCTGCGGTAAAACACCAATATCCTTTCGTTGGATGTGTCCCCTGAAAAACGAGATGCCAGTAAATGCCTCCCCAAATCACGAATATCCAGGGGCGAAAATGACGTGTCGATCTCCGGAAAGAACAGAACGTCACCAGCACAAGCGCCGCAGCGACGAGAAACAACTGAAAACTCTCCAGCATTTCCAGCAACAATTTCCCCTGATACTGAATCGCCGGTAGCGGCATCAGCATACGAGACACGAGTCCCGAACCTCCCCGATTCAGAACGTTATTCCCAAACTGCGACCAGAACAACTCGGGAGCCCGGACAATCAAGATCAACCACAAAGAGCTCACCAGAACCGTCACCAGAGTCAGTATCGAGGCCCGAGTGATTCGCTGCCTGAGTGCTCCGCCGGCCAACAGACACCAGCAACCCGCCTGAAAGGCGTAAATGATTGCCGCCGGATGTGTCAGAAATCCACCACCGATACATAGCCCAGCATAAACCAAATCCCTGGTCCGTCTTTCCTGATGCCAACGAGTCATGCACCAAAGCGTTGCCAGTCCCCAGAAACCAAACAGCATATCGGGACGCGCCGACAGACAAGGAAAATACAACGCACGAGAACAGGCATAGAATCCCGCGCCGAGTAACGCTCCGCGCTCCTCACCGAACCATCTGCGTCCGATCAGGTACAACAGCACAATCGCTCCCAGACCGGCCAAAGTGCTGGTCAAGCGGGCAAACCCGGTGCTCGGTTCGAAAACGCAGTAGACGATCGCTTCCAGATAAAAGTGGAGCGGGGGGAGGGCGAACAGCATTTCGTCCGCTCGGTAAAATGCGGACTCTTCATCGCGGGACGGCAAATAAGGAATCCGGGGAACTCCAGATTCGAGAATCGTCATCCCCGGAACAGCAAAGAAATCTTCATCCTGACCGGGGAGTTCTCGAAACATCACCGGCCCGCGCAGCAGCAAAAACGAGAGCAGCATTGCGGCAAGAATTATTTTGGAAGAGCGCGGAATCGGAGGCTGAGCTGTTACGCCCGATTTCGCGCGTGGGACTCGTCGCGTATGACGGTGATCTGTCTCTGTGTCGATCCCATCCGTCAAATCGTTCCCTTTTCGATTTCAGCTCGAATCCAGTCGATCACTTCGTCCAGCACCTCTTCCAACGGAGTCTCCGCCCGAAAGCCGAGAACTCGTTCCGCTTTGGAGACGTCGGGCGACCGGAACTGCACGTCATGAGGAAACGGCTCATCGGACACATATTCGAACGGTACCTGATTGCCGTGAATTTTCTTCCAGATCAACTCCGCCAGTTCCAAGACACTCGTCTGGCGAGCGGTCGAGAGGTTGAAATCCTCATTACGAGCCTCCGGATGTTCGACGGCACAACGAATCCCGCGAGCCAGATCCTTGCCGTAGGTATAATGGCGAACCTGCCGGCCATCCCCCAGAAGATGCAACGGTTTTTGTCCTTTGAGAACTTTCTGCACGATATCGGGAACGACGTGGCTCAACGCAAGACGAATATTTCCGGAGAGCACTTCCTCATCAACAGTCGCCCGCCGTTCGCCGATCCCGACACAATTGAAAGGACGTACGATCGTGTACGGTAATTCGTACTGCTGCCAGGCACCCAACGCGAAGTATTCCGTCGCCAGCTTCTGGAAGCCGTAGGTGGAGGAGGGCGGAGGTGATTCGAGTTGAGCCCCCTCGGGAGTCGGAAATGTCTCGGCGTTTTCGTAAACCATCGACGACGAGATGACCGTAATTTTTTGCAATTTCCCGGAGGCGTGAGCGTCGATCGCCGCGCGGAAGGACGCTGCCGTAATCAGTTCGTTTTCGGCCAGTAGATCAAAAGCCAGTCGATGAAAGTAAGAGATCCCTCCGATCATCGCCGCCCCGGCGATGAAATGATCGCAATCGGATAATAGTTCCTTAAGTAAGGCTTCCTCTTTGGCATCTCCCTTCACGAACTGAAAGCGAGAACTCTCGGAGTGCGTCTGCGAGATGGGACCATACTTGGAAAAGTTGTCCAGCCCCACGACGTCATAGCCCGCCGACAAAAACTCATCGACCAGATAGCCGCCGATAAAACCGCTGGAACCTGTGATCAGAATCTTCATATCAATCCCTGGACATAAACCCGAACACATCGACCACCGATTGGCGCGGCTTCAAATCACGATACTCCTGATGACAGGCCCCCAGTATCAGAATATCGGCTTCCTCGAGAACAGACTGCAAAGTGGTGTTGTCATCGTCGTCTATATACGGATCAGTACATAACACGCGCCGGCATTCGAGCGACAGGATCTTCTTCAATTTGTAAGAGAGGGAACTTCGTCCGTCGTCGCAATTCCCTTTGAACGCCATCCCCAGCACACCGACCGTCTTCGTTTTCAGGTCGTGTTCTTTTTTGAGTTGCTCGATGATAAAGCAGGGCAGCCCCTCATTCACCATCATCGCGTGTTGACCGAGCGTCAACAAATTGTGATTGAACGATGCCAGTTGCATCGTGTCTTTTAGTAGACAGGGCCCCCCGGTCAATCCGGAATTGCTGAAACCGTTCAGGCGGGGATAGTCGGCGGTGATCGCTTCATAGATGCGCTGGAAATCGACGCCGTAATGCTCCGCCAGCATGTAAAACTGATTCGAGATCGCAAAATTGATGTAGCGGTAACAATTGGTAAACAGCTTCCCCAACTCCGCTTCGAGCGGCGATAACTCGATCACCTGGGCTCCGAGATCGCGAAAGAAATCCGCCGCCCGTTCCTGAGCTCGATCGGAACATCCGGAAACAAGCTGCGGCAAGCGGGTCAATTCCTGCAATGCCCGCCCTTGAGCGATGCGCTCGGGACAGTAACAGACATCGAGATCGTGTCCTTCTTCGGCGACCTGACGACCGAGTCGATCGGTCACCCCCGGAAAGACGGTGCTACGGATCATCAACAATTGACCGACGGAAGTATGTTCGAGTACGTCTTGCACCGCTTCGTCAAAAGCTCTGACCTGCGGATCGAGATATTCATCAACCGGAGTCCCGATCGTCATGATGATCAATTCCGCATCGGAGATCGCATCCTGATCGGAGCGTAACACAAACCGACCGGATGCCAGACACTTCGGCAACAGTTCCTCCGCGCCCTCTTCGAGAAACGGCATCTCTCCGCGACCAATCTGATCGAGACGTTCCTGATCGGTATCCACGATGGTGACCGAGTGTCCGTGATCGCACAGAAACAAACCGAGCGGCAGGCCGACATGCCCGCCGCCGCCGATGATCGATATTTTGAGTGGAGAGAAATCGCTCACAGTGATCTCATGAATTGCGCGCTGTCGTCTGTCATCCAACCGCTGAAACTGACCCGGAATTTCAAGTTTCCGAGAGATACCACTATGCAGCACGCTTGTTTCCGGTGGAAGCCAGTTCTGAAAAAGAAGCGGGAAATCACGGAGTTCCGAGGGGATTGGGCCGGTATTCTCGAATCAACGCATCGCGTCGAGCCCGCAACGTCTGAAAACGTCCCGATTTCTGATCGGCCAAATTCTGTTTCTCGTACGGATCCGCATCGAGATCGAACAGATACTCCTCGCCGGCTGCATCTTGCAGATATTTCCAGTTTCCCTTTCGCACTGCCGTCCAGGGCGTCCTGTCCAACCGTTTGTGAGCTCCCAGTTCCCAGAACAGTTCCCGTTCTCCGAGAGCCTCTCCCTCGAGCAACACGCCGGCGACATCGCGACCATCGAAAGACTTCACACTCGGACTCACTCCCGCAAGCTCGCAGAACGTGGGAAACAGGTCCAACGACCACATCACCTCGTCGGTCGTCTTTCCCGCAGGAATCTTCCCCGGCCAACGAAAAATCGCCGGCACGCGCAAGCCACCCTCAAACAAAGTCGCCTTGTCGCCGCGATAGGGAACGTTACTCCCGCCGTAAACCGGATCGCCTCCGTGATCCGTGAGGAACACGACCAGGGTTTCTTCTTCGAGCCTGTTCTGTTTGAGTGCCTGCAATACTCGTCCAATACCATCATCCAGGGAAATCGTCATCGCCGCGAACTCGCGACGGATTTTATCTTCAATAAACGAGACTCGTTTCAATTCGCTCGCCTGCGGCTGCATGATGTTGACCGTTTTTTCCTCGGCGGGACTCCACCCCTTGCCGAAATGCGGAGCGTTATACGAAAGATAGAGGAAGAACGGGTTCTCTTGTGTCTTCTGCTGCCGAAGAAAATCGACCGCGTCCTGAGTGATCACATCGGTCGCATAACCATTCACGGACACATGTTTCTCGCCATGATACCAGTCCGGCATGATACCGTAGGTCATCGTGAAGTAGTCGACGCAACCCGCAGTGTGCCCCTGAAACAGATCGAAACCATGTTGCGTCGGCAGGAATGAGGTCGCGCCATGCCCGAGATGCCATTTCCCCAGAAGCGCCGTCGTGTAACCGGCCTCTGCGAGGACTTCCGCAATCGTCGTTTCCTCCGCGTGAATTCCACGACTCGCATCCTCTTCGCCCAGAAACATCAGAGCACCGAGCAACTGATCCTGCGAACGACTCGGATTACGCCCCGTCAGTAAACCGTATCGGGACGGCGTACAAATTGAAGAAGCCGAATACCAGTTCGTACACTTCAGTCCGTCTTGCGCCAACGAATCGATGTGTGGTGTCGGAATTTCGCTTCCATAACAACCGACATCGTGAATGCCCTGATCATCGGTAAAAATCAACACAATGTTGGGGCGATCATCCGCCCCCACGGAGCGATATAAAATCCCGCACACCGCGACAGCAAGCAGGCAGACTTTCCAGTTCATCGAGCGCAGCATCTCCGTACGTTCCTTTCTTCCTCAGACCACTCCGTTCCCAATCAGGACCACGACAAGTCATGTTTCGAGATCGGAAGCTCCCGAATCCGCGTACCGGTCGCGGCATAAATGGCGTTACATAACGCCGGGGCCAACGACGGAACTCCCGTTTCCCCCACTCCCGACGGCGCGGCATCACTCTCGACAACATCCATATGAATATTTCTCGGAGCATCCGCCAATGTCGTCATCTGATAGCCATCGTAGTTGGACTGATCCGCGACGCCATCCGTAAATGTGATTTCTCCGTAGAGGGCTTGAGTCGCTCCCATGTTGGCGGCCCCTTCGAGCTGCGCCCGAACGCGATTGGGACTGACGATCGTCCCGGAATCGAGCGACACCCAGACATTCGGAATCGTGACCGTGCCGTCTTTCGACACTTCCACTTCCACGACATGTCCCGTGTAACCCAGGAACGATCTCGCACAAGCGATCCCAACGCCCCGGCCTTTCGGCAGATTCTGTTTTTTCGCCCAACCCGCCATCTCAGCCGCGCGTCGGGTCACATTTTTCAGACGACCGATATCGAACGGATAATCGTCGGCGGAAGCTCCACGATTCCCGAGCCCCGCCTTTTTCAAATCGAGGTGACGATCTTCGCCCAGCAGTTCGAGCAGATATTCCAGCGGATCGCGTCCGGCGGCGTGAGCTAGTTCATCGGCAAAACAGCTGACACCGAAATTCTGTGGAATATGGCAAACCGACCGTAACCATCCGATCCGGGTGTGGGCGATGGCTTCCCCTGATTCCACCCGTAGGTTCTTGAGTTGGAAAGGGAGATCCTTAAAGCCCATCTCCATCTCGAAGCCGACCGGTTCCTTCGTGTCGGCGTTAAAGGTCGAACCGATCGACGGATAGGCGGCACGCTGTAACCACGCGTCCGGCTTTCCGTCTTTGTCGAGCGACGCTTCAAAGTGCATCGCGGTCGTCGTGTGGTAATAATCGTGCTGTACGTCATCTTCGCGCGTCCACGTCACATGCACCGGCCGTTTCATCTTCCGCGAGAGAATCGCTGCTTCGACACAATAATCCGGTTTACTCTTTCGTCCGAACGCGGAGCCCAGCAGCGTCACATCCGCCAGCACCTCGGCGGGATCGATTCCCATCGCGGGTCCGACCGCTTGCTGCACTGCCTGCGGATTCTGAGTCGCCGACACCACATGACACGAGGTCACCTTCCCAGACGCATCGGTCTTCACATCCGCCACCGCACAGGTCGGCTCCATCGACGCGTGGGCGAGATGCGGCGAGTAATAATCCGCTTTAATCAATTTTGTCGCGTGTTCCAGAGGCCCCGAGACATCGCCTTCCTCCCGAACAACCGTTCCGGGCTTGTTAACAGTTTTCTTGAGTTGTTCGGCGTAAGCTTCAGAATTGTATGAGGTGTTCTCTCCGAGATCCCATTCGATTTCGAGCGCATCGCGTCCTTGAATGGCGTTCCAGGTACTGTCGGCTAGAACCGCGATCCCTCCCAGTGGCTGAAAGACCGGAGCTCCTTCGAACTTCGGTATTTCGACGACATCGACAACACCCGGTTTCTGTTTGGTTTTGGTCGCGTCGAACGATTTCACAACGCCACCGACGACTGAAGGCCGAGCCACGACAGCGTACAGTTGATTCTCCATTCGGGCATCGATCCCGTAGACCGCTTTTCCGGTCAGGATCTCGTCGAGGTCCGTCAACGGCACACTTTTGCCGATGTACTTCCACTCGTCGCGCGGCTTGAAGGTGAGCTCCTCTTTCGCAGGAATCTCTAGTTTGGCTGCTTCTTCAACCAATTGTCCGAAGCCGAGCGATCGATTGCTTCCCTGATGCTTGACGCGATGATTTTCAGCGTAGCATTCGGACGCATCGACATCCCACTTCTTCGCCGCAGCCCGTTCGAGCATCGTGCGGGCGGTCGCTCCCGCGATCCGCATACGGTCAAAGAAAAAACGGATACTGTTCGAGCCGTCGGTATTCTGGTCCCCCAGTCGTTTGTCGCCGGGCGCTTGTTCGATTTTGACGCGTGCCCAGTCCGCTTCCAGTTCGTCGGCGACCACACGGGGTAGGGCAGTCCGGATACCGGTTCCCATTTCGGACCGGTGAACAAGGACCGTAACCGTCCCATCGGGAGCAATCCCGACGAAAAAATCCGGTTGAAACTCGCCGAGTTTTTCGACCACTTCCGCTTTTTGTATTCCTTCGGAGGCACTGGCCATCAGCACCAGCGAACCGGCTGCTGCCGAAGTCGCCAGGAAATCGCGTCTCGTCACAGCTTGCGACCAGGTCCAGTTCGCTTCCGTCCAATCCGAGAGTTGGGTGATTTCGTTCATCAGTTCTGCATCTCCTTCGCAGCGGTTTTGATCGCGGCACGAATCCGGGGATAAGTTCCACAGCGGCAGATGTTCCACATCTCGCTTTCGATATCCTCATCGCTGGGGTCATTATTGGACTTGAGCATCGCCGAGGCCATCATCATCTGACCGACCTGGCAGTAACCGCACTGCGGCACGTCGTGCTCTTTCCAGGCTTTCTGAACCGGATGCGAACCATCTTCGGAGAGCCCCTCGATGGTCGTCACTTCGGAATCGCCCACATCGCTTAAAGCGGTAATACAAGACTGGGCCGATTCCCCATCGATATGAACCGTGCAGGCTCCGCACATCGATATCCCGCAACCATACTTAGTTCCGGTCAATCCCAGAGTGTCACGCAACACCCACAATAATGGAGTCTCGGGGGCGACGCCGGAGACATCGTGCTCCTGCCCGTTGACGCGAATGGTGGTCATCAAATACTCCTTCAATCTTCTGGTGAGTTCCCCAACGGCGGGTACCCTTATAGCATAACGGGAGACCGCGAATGTGTCTAAGAGCTTGTCTTCTAATTCGCTTTTCGAGGCGAGAATGAGCGAACGGTTACCCAATTAAGGCGGTCGAAGCAGTCGAATCCCCCAGCATAGCTGGATTGTTGAGATCGCTTGTGAGCGAATTCTACGCGTCCGATTTTTGATAGATCAATGCCAATTGAAACCGTTCCTGGAACGGATTCGACGATGCAGACCAACGAAAAGTGGGTAACTGGCTCACCATTCGTAGCCAAAATGGACTTTGAAGACAGGCTCTAAACCTGATTCCAACAATGCCGCGAATCAGTTTTGTCGTCACTATCAACGCCTCCAGGAACCCCTCCTCGTCTCTTTTTTTCGTTTGGACGATTGACTTGAACAGATTTTGAATTCAATATCTATTCACATCAGAAAGGATGACATGAAACACACGCTCCCCATTGCCGATTGCGCGGACCGCCTGAAAGTGCTGGCGGACGAAACGCGTCTCGCCGTCATGCGACAATTATTGGACGGCCCCAAACATGTCAGTTCCATTAACGAGTCGATCGGCCTCGAACCGAGCTTGTTGTCCCACCATCTGAAAATCCTGCGGCAAGCGGGGCTGGTCGAATCGGAACGAGACGGCAAAGCCGTTTTGTATCGATTGTCGCCGGAAGTGAAATCCCAACCGGGAGGCCAGGCGATCAACCTCGGCTGCTGCCTTCTTTCCTTCGAATAATAGATCGATCACCACACCATGAAGAGACTCATCGTCGTCTGCCTCCTCGTCGCCGTCTCCGGGTGCGTCTCCGATTCCACCGGCGAGGACCCCAAAACAGCGCCGAAAACTCAGAAACTCGTCATTACCGGTTCGAGCACGGTCGCCCCGCTCGCAGCGGAAATCGCTCAGCGATATGAGCAGGATCATCCGAACGTGCGGATCGATGTCCAAACCGGCGGTTCCTCGCGAGGCATGGCCGATGCGCGGAAAGGTCTCGCCGACATCGGCATGGTCTCGCGTGCTCACAAAGAATCCGAACGGGATTTGACACCGCACCTCATCGCGCACGACGGGCTATGCTTGATCGTGCATGCAACTAATCCCGTGTCGGAACTGACCCGCGAACAAATCATCCACATCTACCAGGGACAGATTGAAAACTGGAAAGAGGTGGGAGGAGACGACGCCGAGATTGTCGTCGTCCATAAAGCGGAAGGTCGCTCCACACTCGAACTGTTCCTCAAACACTTCCAACTGGATAATTCTGAGATTCAACCCGATATCGTGATCGGCGATAATCAGCAAGGCATCAAGTCGGTGCTCGGGAATCCCCACGCCATCGGCTACGTCTCGATCGGTGCCGCGGAATACGAAGTCGAACAGGGACGCGATCTAAAACTCCTCCCTCTCGGAGGTATCGAGGCCAGTACCGCGCATATCGAAGACGGTTCATTCCCGCTCTCCCGTGAACTCAATCTCGTCACCCTCGGAGAGCCGCAAGGACTCGCTGCCGAGTTCATCCGCTTCGCCCAGTCGGAAGCAGTGCACGATCTGATTGAAGGTCTCTATTTTGTTCCCATCCAAAAGTGACTTCCTTCTCCGCCTGACAACCTGCCTGCTGTCATGGGTCTCCGCCCTGATTCTCGTGCTGATTGTCTGGTTTTTATTTGTTGAATCAGAGTTGGTCTGGCGAGAAGTCGGCGTGCTCCGCTTTCTGACCGATGATCGCTGGTCCCCCTCGGGTGACTTCTCATCCGCGCAATTTGGTCTCTTTCCGATGATCGTGGCGTCCTTACTGCTCGCGGTCGGCTCCATTCTTCTCGCCGCGCCGATCGGTGTGGGAGCAGCGCTGTTCGCCGCGTATTACGCTCCACGCGGCGTGCGTCAAATCTTTCCCCGAATCGTTGAACTGCTGGGGGGAATCCCTTCGGTCGTTTACGGCCTGTGGGGACTGGTGGTCCTCGTTCCGCTGATCTCTGCTTACCACCCCCCCGGAACCTCCCTCCTTGCGGGAATCGTCGTTGTGGCGATCATGATCCTGCCCACTGTGGCGTTACTGACACTCTCCACTTTTCAACAACTCCCCACATCTCTCATCCATTCGGCAGCCGCACTCGGAATCGCTCCGACCGGCATTGTTCGGAGTGTCATCCTGCCCGCTTCCCGATCGGGAATCATGACTGCGGTCCTGCTCGCCGTCACCCGCGCCGTTGGAGAGACCATGGCGGTCCTGATGGTTTGCGGGAATGTCATCCAGGCTCCCTCTTCTCCGTTCAGCCCGGTCCGCACGCTGACCGCCAATATCGCCCTCGAAATGGCCTATGCAATGCAGTCGCATCGCTCGGCTCTGTTCGCGACGGGACTCGCGTTAATGCTGGTCGTCACATTGCTGGTTCTAATCGCCGAGCAACAGCGTGGAAAGGCCGGCCATGTTTGATTTTTCCTCTAATCACGCCGGCACGAACCACCGTCTCTGGACGTTTTTCGTCTGGACGAGCGGAATACTGGTCTTCGCAATTTTTGGCTTGATTGCGGGGGATGTCGTATGGCGCGGAATCGGTCAGATCAATCTGACATTCCTGACTGACTCGCCAACACGCTCCGGACGCGCAGGAGGCATCTTTCCAATACTGATATCGACTCTCGGCATCCTCGGCCTCTGCCTTGGGACAGCCATCCCATTGAGTTTGGCGACGGCGATTTACCTCCATGAATTCTCCCGCAAGAATGGTGCGTCCGCGCGCCTCATCGACCGTTCGCTCGATGTCCTGGCGGGCGTCCCTTCTATCGTCTTCGGACTGTTTGGGAATGCCTTCTTCGCGGTGACTCTCGAACTGGGATTCTCGCTCCTCTCGGGAGGCCTCACTCTGGCCTGCATGGCCTTGCCGCTCATGATCCGTTCCACCCAACAAGGATTACGAGCCGTTCCAGACTCTTTTCGATTAACCGCCGCTTCACTCGGACTCAGCCGGACGTCGACAATCTTTCGAATACTCCTACCGGCAGCCCTGCCGGGAATTCTCACCGGCATCATACTCGGTATCGGCCGCGCGCTGGCGGAAACAGCAGCACTCCTCTTCACGAGCGGCTACGTGACACGGATGCCGGAAAGTCTCTTCGATTCGGGACGCACACTCTCCATTCACATTTATGATCTGGCGATGAACGTTCCGGGTGGAGAGTCGAACGCTTATGGAACGGCACTCGTACTGATGATTTTGATCGTGGCGATCAACGTGACCGCCGGACTGCTGGCGAGAATGCTCCTGGGAAGACACATTCGCCTCTCCTTCCACCAGACGCGGAGCTTGTCATGAGCATCGACCGACGAGAGTCCGTTCACCCGATCTTCCAGATCGAGAATCTGTCGATCGCTTATCGCGGTGTCGTGGCTTTAGCGCCCGTCAGTCTGAATCTCCGAAAAAATGCGGTCACAGCCCTGATCGGACCCTCCGGCTGCGGTAAGACCAGTTTCCTGACAGCCTTGAATCGACTGACCGACATGATTCCCGAATGTCGCGTCAGCGGACGAATTCGGTTTGACGGTTCTGATTTGTACGATCCAATCACGAACGTTCTGGATGTCCGGCGTCGCATCGGTATGATTTTCCAAAACCCGACCGTCTTCCCCATGTCGATCCAACGTAATCTGGAACTCCCTCTGGAAGAACATGGCCTCAAAGATCGTGGAGAAAAACAAAAGCGGGTTCAAAAAGCCCTCGAAGATGCCGCCCTCTGGGAGGAAGTGAAAGACCGCTTGAAAGAGAATGCACAATCACTCTCCGGCGGACAGCAACAACGGCTCTGCGTCGCTCGCTCGCTGATCCTGGAACCGGAAGTCATCTTGATGGACGAACCGTGCAGCGCTCTGGATCCGCTCTCCACCCGAAAAATTGAAGAGTTAATTCACAGGCTCCGCGGCGACTATACGGTGATCGTTGTGACGCACAACCTAGCGCAGGCCAGACGGGTCGCCGACGATGTCGCTTTCTTCTGGATGCGCGAGCAGACCGGATTTCTCGTAGAGGCCGGATCACGTGAGCAGCTCTTCGCTCAACCGCGACATCCCGAAACACAGTCGTACGTGAACGGTCTCGAAGGCTGATCCTGACAAGACTCGGAAACGATTCAATGCTTCCCGACGAGTGAGATCTTTTCAGGCTTCCCGTGCCTGATAAATAAGCATTCTTCCGCTCCCGTCGAATCAACTCAGAACCCTCTCTCCGCGTATACTGTTGCCAGAAAACCACTTAGAAACAGCCCCCCCACTCAACCTTCGCGTCCGCTGATTGGCATGAAATATGTGATTTCAGGAACTGTTTGGAGTTCTCTTCCTGGAAAAACAGACCATGCCCCTCACAGACTCAACGGCGACAAGCCCACCTCGACGACGTTGCTTTCCTCTGATGGCAACACTGATGGTCTTTCTGTGGACTCCTGCCGTCGGTCTCGGTGGCGAGCCAGAGGTCAGAATCACGCACTCAGGCTCGTGGACCATCGCCGAAAGTGAGAACTTTCGCCTGGTCGCTCAAAACTCTCGCATTCCCCTCCGGGAGGTTGCCGAACAATGCGAGACTCTCAAAACAACGCTGCAGAAAAAATGGTTGGGTCAATCCTCAAATCGCCCCTGGCTTCCCGTGTGTGAAATCACATTTTGTTCGACTCTCCGGGATTATCACCGCGCCCTCGGCTCCGGCGTGGGGACTTCGGTGGGCTGCGCGACCATTAACTACGATCAGGGAAGGGTGACTCAACGACAGATCCATATCCGACTCGATCACGAAGACTGGTTGACCGACGCCTTACCCCATGAATTGACACACGTCATCGTGGCAGACCGTTTCACCGAGAATCGCATTCCTCCCTGGCTGGATGAGGGGATCGGCGTCCTTTCCGAATCGGATGAAAAGCAGCAGGAACGGTTCAAGGCGCTGCAAGCTTCGCTTCGTCGCGGCCACAAGTACTCATGGGAGGATCTTTTCCGCGTCCGAAGCTTTCCGCCTGCCAACTACCGGAACGCATTCTACGGACAAAGTGCCCGACTGGTAGACTACTTGAGCCGACAGGGTAAAAGCCCGTCTCACCTGCTCGAATTCGCCCAACACGCCGAAGAGCACGGCTATCAGGCCGCTTATCAGAAATATTACGCCTCGGAAGAGTCGGCGAATCTTTCCGCCCCACTGGAAAACCATTTGCCGCACAACGTGATTCTGGGAATGTCACAAGAGCGTGACCAATCGAGTCTTGTGGATTGAAACTGCTGAAGTAAAAAAGACACGGCAAATCAATCGATCTGCCGTGTCTCACAATTGTCGATCCGGAGCCGAGAGACGTCTCTCAGTGAGTTCCCGGATGCAATCTCTTCGAGGGGACCAATCCCAGGTGTGAGTGACGCGAAACGCGTGAACGAGTTGTCGGAGCGGGCGCGACCAAAGCATCTTGAGTGTCAGCAGGCTCGAAGGAAAAGCTACGTGATTGAGTCGGCTGAGACGCGGCCTGACTCTGCATCACCGGACGCTCGAACAGACGGAACGTACGATTGCTGCGGACTGGTTGGTGTGAATAGGTTCCGGGATGCTGTCGCCTTTGAGCGATCGATTGACCTTGGGCCGTATCGGCATCAACCATGAAAAATGTCACAGCCACAAACATCATGGACAGAGGTACTAAAAACTTTTTCATTGTCATCATCTCCTCTTCGAATGAACGCTTAAAAATCCCGCATTCTCGAACGCGGGCACGAATTGAGGAAGCCCTGAACACAACCAGAAACCATTCAACAACAGGATCCTGATCCGAGTTGAGTCGACTCCTCTCCTGATTGAAGTTGCTGAAACTTGTCCATCCAAAAGGAAGTCCTTTTGGCTTCCTGATTCAATTCTAAGAGACTTATCGGACCGCTGGAGTGGCCTTTTGCTTACATTCACGTAAGGAAACACGTTCTTAAGAACATAAGCCTCCAAAAAACAACTCAATGAGAATGAGAAAAGCGTCCCCAAACATCGAGCACAAAAACAAACTTGTCCACAGTACCCGAAACTGGTTCTTGAATCAGAGGTGCCGAATCGTTTCCCTAACATCCTGAGAGAGTTGAAGATAGCCGGGACAGGACTGCTGAGTGCCCACACCCTGGAAAACATCTCGTCGCTCCACCCATCAACGACCACATCATCCAGCGTTGAATGTCAGGCAAGTTCCTCATGACTTCCCCGTATCAAAAGGAATTCGAGGGGGGGAGAGTCTCTAAGATTTTGTGAGAGACGGAAAACTACTTTGTAGTGGACTCTTGGGACTCCGCTTCCAGCGAAGAGACCGGCACAACCGTCAAACCACATTCTTCCTTGCCAATCGAATACACGACGAATAAATTGCCGTCGTATTCGTAAGCATACGGATAAGACCACTGTTTGCTCTTGGCGAAGCCTTCAAACCGGGGAGCCTCCGATTTTCCATGTCGCAATCGCCACATCTGGCTCAAGGTCATTTCCCCCGGCTGACTCGTCGAGATCACCAACGTATCCCGATTCCTGAAATTCGAGACGAGATACAATTGCCCCGTCGAAAGTTTCCCCAGATAAGCCTTAGCGCGCGGCATCGGATAATTACTCGGCTGCGCCGGCGACCAGGTTTTGCCGAAGTCCTGACTCTCGGACACCCAGGCCACACCGCCGCCTCCCCGAATCACCGCCAGCACCTTCGAGCCCTCCGCCCAGACAGTCGTCTCGGCGAAACTCGGTTTCAAGTCAGGATGATAGGGTAGCAAGATGCTATCCCATTGGGTCAGATCATCGCCGTGACTGATCGCGACGACGGGAAGACCATCTTTATCCTGTCCGCCGGTGATGAAGTTGCCGTTCTCCATGTTGACGATTTGATCGTACGGCCAACAGTTCTCCATCACGATGCCGCGCGACTCCCACTTGTCCGTCTCGGGATTCAGGACAAACGCTTCTGCTTTCAAACCGGGAAAACGCTTCGCTTTTTCCCCCACACCAAACCGCGCACAAATCGTCCAGACGCGCCCCTGATGCACGAACAATACCCCATGACTGTGGCGATCGGCCCCTTCAAACCCCGGACCAATCACTTCCAACTCCGACCACGTTCTGCCGCCGTCCGTGGACCGCTTCCCGCGTAAGGTTTCGTGCGGTCCGTTTTCGTTCGTCGGGCTGTTGGCCCAATTCGCGTAGAAAACTCCGTTATGCTCGACGATCGCCGCTCCGTGCAGAAATTTGTAATCTTGCTCATCGGGGCGATGAATGACGCGATGCTGGATCCCTTTCGCAAATGGGATCTCTGTCGGATCGGTCGGCAACTTCGGTCCGGTCCAGAGCCTGTAGGTGTCGGGCAGGGGATCGACTTCTCCCGGTTCGGGAACCTCACTCCCCGCGCGAACCACGAGATCATCGACTAGATACCACGCCCCGTCGGCGATCCGCGTTCCCGAGACCAGGCTGATCCCGCCGAAGGGAAGATCGGTGCGATACGCGGCCATAGTGGCGGTGGGTTTGTCGGGAAGTTTCTGACTCCCCGGCTTCGAGATCCAGAGATCAATCCCACGGGTATCGTGTTTCATCACCGCGCGAATGCGATGCCAGACCGGTTCATCAACATTCGCAGAAGGTTTAATTTCGACCGGAATTGTTCGCCAGGTCCGAGTTCGACCGTCGAACTGCTGCAGCTTGCCCCGTTGCACACACAGATTGAACTGACTTGCGTCCTTGCCGTTCGGTTCCTGAGTCCAGAGGTGAAACGCGCGTCCCTGACTTGCAGAGACCGCCAGGGAAAACTCGATGGAAAGATTTTTCGTCGGCGTCTCGAACCACCGCGATAACGCCACCAGTCCACCGTCTGAAGATCGCCTGCCGAGAAGAGCCCCATCCTTACCGATAACATTTGGCTTTGTACCGGTGGTAAAACGGCTCCAGCCATCTGGTGCTTTATCGTTAGTGATAGATTGGAGACTCGAATCAAAGACGACCTCAGCGCTGAGCATGTCTTGAGAGACCAGACAAGCCAACAGAACAAGTAGACCAAAGCACCTCATCACACCACGCTCTTTTCAGTTGTTATCATTCGTCGTCCGAAACGGCTGATGCCAGGGACTCCAGTCCGACCATTCTCCCTCGTCGCTTTGTTGCCGCACGCGCGAAAAATAGTCCTGGTCGGATTTGAGATCGGTTCGCCCTTGATGGCTGCCGACAAAATCACCTCGATCAGCTTCGATTGTCACACGTTGTTCAGCGGTGAGATCCCCAGATTTCCAGACCACATCACGACCTTCCGCATCCGCTGAAACCTCAATTTGCCACGCGCGCAAGTTCCCCGCACCTCGATACGGCGTCTTGATCAGCTCCGGAGTCGTCGAACAAACCACCGGTCCGATCGGCTCGGTCGAAATCACGAACTCATCGATCCACCGCGACTGATCGACGGGAGAACCGTCGTTCCAGTATGCTTCGAGAAAGACGGCGTTGATCCCTCGTTCGGTAAAGTCTCCCCGCCAGTCGAGATTCCGTCGTTCGGCTTCCAGACGTCCGTCGATCCAGAGTTGCTGCAAACCGTCCTTCTTGCCAGGCGTATTGAGTTTTGCCCGCGCCTCGACGCAAACCCACCAGCCGCGACCGTCATCGCCGTGCAATTTGAATTGGGACGCCGGCCGGTTCCCTAACCACTTCAGATTCGAGAAATCGTTGTAACGGGTGGTGACCACCTTTCCGTTTCGAACTCCAGTCGCGGGATCGAGCGTCAACGCCTCGCCGCTGCTCCAGACATGGGCAATCATTGCCTGACGCCAACCGGGAGGAACGAGACTCGTCGCGCGAGACAGTTTCGCGGGTCCGTCTCCTTGCCAGTTGTGGGGATGTTTGACGTATATCCGCCAGTAAATGTCGTCGAAGGACTCGCCCCGTCGAACTGTCTGACGGGGATATGTGGGAGAATCGCCGAAGAACACTTTCCTGCCTCCGACGCCCCGTTTCCCTTTGCCGTAAAACATTTCGAGCGACTGACCGCTCGCGCCAAACTGTTCTGAGTGGGTTAATTCGCCACTCTGTTCGGCATACCGCTGCTGCTTCGACTCCTCATCGAAGTTGTCGTACCAGATGACGTCGGGATGCTTTTCGTCTGGCTGCGAAACATCGAGAACGATGCTTTCAACCCGTGGGGCAGGGGGGCGCTGTGCAGAAAGCTGTGATACAACACAACTCAAAATCCACAGTAAGAAGAGGATGCGATTTCTCATTGGGCATCCGGGCTGGTAAAGACATGGTAAAAGTACGGGAGGTTGTCTTCTTCGCCGTTTTCCAACCGTTTGATCACTTTGCCGATGGGATTGACGAGATTCTCCTCCCCCATTTCCAGAATCATGGGGACGCCGAACATGTTCTCAAATTCGTCCTCGGTACACATCCGCCAACTTGCGTTCACATTTTTGACAAAGACTTCACCCACATAACATCCGAAACCGAAGATCGTCGCCTCGACCCGCTCCAACTCGACGCCTTGCTCGTGAAAGCCGCCGATGATCTCATCGACGATTTCCAGGCTCTCGACCGAATAATCGAGCGGCACGCCCGTGTTTTGTTCGGCAACCTCGGCAATATCAGCGGCAAACCGCGGCGCGTTCTCGGGACTGATTTCGTACTTCAAGCCCATGGGAATCTCCTCTGTGGTTGAGACGCGAACCCGTTCGAGTGTACGGCGAGATCACTGGCGATTCCATAAGGTTTTCGAAGGTGGCGAGGAGTGAAGATCGCCACGAAAAACACAAAAAGGCACAAAAAGAAGGAACGCTGATCTGCCCAGATCACAAACAGGTCAGTTTGTGACCACGAATCTCTCGAATCAAATGAATGGATTGTAGAATACAGAGGAGCAAGCGAGGGCGACACTAAAAACACAAAATGGAACAAAGAGAAATGCATGGTGAGGTGCAATGAGTGTGAACAATCAAAGTTCATACCCACCAATTTGCAATGGCTCCCAATCAAGAATCTTCGGATCAGCAAGATATGCTAAGAACCATAGCATCGGCAGTTGTATCATCGAATCAGGCGTTTCACCTGTAACGAGAGACAAATACCTCGAAGGACGTTTCTGTTTTTCACCTTCTGTGAAATATCCATGATGCCCATTGCGTAATGCACGCATCACATTTGCAACAAACACATCTTGTGATTCTTCGACTTCATCAATCAAATTCTTTTTCTTTACCAACACTCCAGTATTTGTCACTTTCTGCTTGTACCAGACAGATTCAATCACAACCTTTCTCAATTCGTCATAACAGTCATTAGACATCTTCGCCAGGCTATCACCTACTCCCGGAATTCCTTTTAAAGATTCCGATATCATCTCTGCTCCAAGCTTTGGATTCCAGAACTCTTTAAACAACTCAGCCTCTTGACTCGGAGGTCCGTTTTTAAAACGGTTTTTCAAAGAAGACAATATGTCACAGACTTCATATGCTGTAGTTTTTGCCACTCCCATATCTCGAGACTTGGCAAGACACACGAGTCTTCTCACAACTCTTTCAATGGAGAGCAAATGCTCGAATGCAAAAACAGGATCCGATTCATATGGCTCATTGGGGTTCGGACAAAAGTTTGGTTCTTCGAGTTCTAGCGTACGTAGGTTTCCAAAAAAGCGGACATGTTGGTTTG
>JABURQ010000030.1 GCA_014762625.1 Planctomycetaceae bacterium
CCAAACAGTGTGCAATAACAAATCCTGCGCAAGATGTGAAAAATCGGGTCAAAATCGATCGTTTTCCACTCGCGTTTTGAACTTTGCAACTTGAGGTCTTGCAAAAAGCCAAAGTTCTAAAACCTCGGGAGTTTTCAACAAAACAGGAAAATCTTTTCCGAACAGTGAAAACAGAATTGGACGGTGTGACTCGTCAAAGAAAGAGTGCCGTGAGAGAAGACGGCCCTCAAAAAAGGAGGGTTCTCTCTCACTTCTTTTTCTTCTTCGCCGCTTTCTTTTTTGCTTTCTTCTTTTTCGCGGGCGACTTTTTCTTCACCGAGGTCGATTTTTTCTTCGCCTTTTTCTTTTTGGCGGCCTTCTTCTTCGTTTTCTTGCCGGTGGACTTGTCGCCGTCGTCGTCGCCGAAGATTTTGCCGTAGTTTTCCCAGAATTTAGGGGTGGTACCGGTACGAACAATGGGGCCGCTCATGGTGGACTCCTGATGGACTCTTATTTGATGTCTGAATGTGGAAATGATGAAAGGCTTATTTTCTCATCCTGTGCGCTGGTGTCAATGCACCGCACGCTGTGTGCGGAGATGAGGACTTTCTTGGATTTGATCGCTGCCGGGAGTGTTCAGTTGCTCCGTGCTTTCCGGGACTCGTATAATCAGTCATTCGCTCATGCGGATTCTCCATCTCTCTTCCGAAAACGCATCTGGTATGACACTTTCCGACATTACGATTCGCGGCGCCCGTGAGCACAATCTTCAAGACGTGGACTTGGTGATCCCCCGGAACAAACTGGTGGTGATGACGGGTGTTTCCGGGTCGGGAAAGAGTTCGCTGGCGTTCGATACGTTGTATGCCGAAGGCCAACGCCGCTACGTGGAATCACTTTCCGCCTACGCGCGACAGTTCCTCGGCCAGATGCCCAAGCCGAACGTCGATCTGATTCAGGGACTCGCCCCGTCGATTTCCATCCAACAGAAAACGAGCGGACGCAACCCGCGCAGCACGGTCGGCACGATCACCGAGATATACGATTACCTCCGCGTCCTGTTCGCGCGAGTCGGTCAGGGACATTGCACCGAATGCGACCGACCGATCACCGCTCAATCCTCAGAGACGATTCTGGAATCGTTGCAGCAGATTCCGGAGGGGACGAGATATCTGGTGCTCGCGCCGCTCATTCAGCAACAGAAGGGAGAATACAAAGACCTCTTCGAGGATTTGCTGAAGCAGGGGTTCCTCCGTGCTCGGGTGAACGGCGAGGTCGTCCAGCTGACCGACGATCTGCAACTCGGTCGGCATATGAAGCACACCATCGAAGTGGTGGTCGATCGTTTGACGGCGGGCAAGGTGACGCGGACACGTCTCGCCGAAACGATCGAAACAGCACTCAACCAATCGGGAGGCGCCTTAATCGTCGCCACTCCGAAGGAGGATGAATCCTACGACGACCGGCTTTACAGTTCCAAGTATGCCTGCACACATTGCGGTCTCAGTTACGAACCCCCCTCGCCGCAACTGTTCAGTTTCAACAGTCCCGTCGGCATGTGTCTGGAGTGTCACGGCTTGGGAATGCGTCACGAATTGCTGTTCGACAAATTGATTGATGAGTCGAAGAGTTTATGGGCGGGAGCGTTCGCTCTCCTCGGACCGATTCGCAAAACGGGGCGCTGGAACAAGCATCTCTATAAAGGGATTGCGAAGGCCATTGAAGAGGACTTGGGACTTGAATCTGAGACATTCCTCAAAACCGAATGGGGCGAACTTCCCGAAGAGGCCCGGAACTTGTTTCTGTATGGCTTGGGCGATCGTAATATCACCTACGAATGGCGTCATTCGGGCGGCATCTGGAAGCACGGCGGCACTTATGAGGGGGCCATTGAGGAGCTGCTGGAGAGTTATCGCAGTACGCGCAACCCGATGCGTCGTCGACAGATCGAAAAGTATCTCGATTTCCGGGATTGTACGGCGTGCGGCGGGGAGCGTCTCAACGCGCAGGCCCGCAGCGTCAGACTCACGACGACGAAAACCTCTTTCGGACGCAAGAAGGTGGACCGTTCGTTGTCGCTGGGAGATGTCTGCGGACTCAGCCTGGACAAAGCCTACGACTTTTTTGAAGGTCTCATTCTCGACGAAATGCAGCAGATCATCGCTGAGGAAGCGATCAAGGAGATTCGTGGACGACTTGAGTTCCTGCTCCGTTGCGGGCTGAATTATCTCACGCTCGACCGGAAAGCGCCGACACTCTCGGGAGGAGAGAGTCAACGGATTCGCCTGGCGAGTCAAATCGGTTGCGGCCTGGTTGGTGTGATTTACATTCTCGACGAACCCTCCATCGGGTTGCATCCTCGCGATAACACGATGCTGCTCGACAGTCTGTGCGAACTGCGCGATCAGGGAAACACGGTCATCGTCGTCGAGCACGATGAAGAAACAATGCGGGCGGCGGATCAGATCATCGACTTCGGTCCCGGTCCGGGAGTCCGCGGCGGCGAAGTCGTCGCGCAGGGATCGCTCACCGAAGTGATGAAGAAAAAGAAAAGTATTACGGGAGCCTACCTCTCTGGCAAACGAACGATTGAAGTCCCTGAAGAGCGAAGAGAAGGAAACGGGCATGCGATCAAAATCAGCGGTGCCCGACACAACAACCTGAAAAACGTTGAGGTGGAACTTCCGCTGGGGAAATTCGTCTGCGTGACCGGTGTCAGCGGTTCGGGGAAAAGTTCGCTCATCAACGATATCCTCTGGCAGGCCGTCAACCGCGATATCAACAGGGGAAAGGGAGTCCCCGGCGAACATGACGCCATCGAGGGTTTCGAACATCTCGATAAGGCGATCGACATCGATCAGTCGCCCATCGGTCGAACGCCCCGCTCGAACCCGGCGACGTACGTCAAACTGTTCGACGAAATCCGCAAGCTCTACACAAAGTTACCTGAGTCCAAGTTACGAGGCTACAAACCGGGGCGGTTCAGTTTCAATGTCGCCGCCGGTCGTTGCGAAGCGTGTGAAGGTCACGGCTCGAATAAACTGGAAATGGATTTTCTCGCCGACATCTGGGTGACCTGTCCCGTGTGTGAAGGGAAGCGATTTCATCACGAAACACTGGAAGTGAAGTACAAGGGGAAGAGCATCGCCGACGTGCTCGACATGGATATTCAGGAAGCCCTCGAACACTTCGAGAATCATCCGAAGATTCACCGGTTATTGCAGACGTTGCACGATGTCGGTCTCGATTATCTGAAACTGGGGCAGCCATCGCCGACGTTGTCGGGGGGTGAAGCGCAGCGGATCAAACTGGCGCGGGAACTCGGTAAACGGAGCACAGGGAAGACGCTCTATCTGCTCGATGAGCCGACCACGGGACTTCACTTTGCGGATGTCGAGAAGCTGCTCGAAGTTCTGCACGGATTTGTCGATGCAGGGAACACGGTCCTCGTCGTGGAGCATAATTCCGATGTGATTAAAACAGCCGACTGGGTGATCGATCTCGGTCCCGAAGGAGGAGAGGGGGGCGGAACGATCATCGCCGAAGGGCCTCCCGAGAAAATTGCCAGGACGCGGAAGTCGCATACCGGATCGGCCTTAAAGCCGTTTTTACCGGCGAGCGTCACGCGAGCGAAATCGAACGGCAAACCCAAAAGCGGAAAGACCGCCGCGAATTCACCCGTCATGAAACAACTCGCCCGACGGACTCCCGTCAAAGAATTCAAAAAAATCGAAGTGACCGGAGCCCGGCAGCACAATCTGCAGGATCTCGATGTCGAGATTCCGCGCGAGAAGATGAGTGTCTTCTGTGGACCTTCCGGCAGCGGCAAGACGTCGCTCGCGATGGACACGATTTACGCCGAGGGGCAACGTCGTTATGTGGAATCGCTCTCCTCGTATGCCCGTCAGTTCCTCGGGCGCATGCCCAAGCCCCGCGTGGAACACATTCAGGGGTTATCGCCGGCGATCGCCATCGAGCAGAAGAATACCGGTTCGACACCCCGGGCGACGGTCGGGACCATCACCGATATTTACGATCATCTGCGCGTGCTGTTCGCGCGACTGGGAACCCAGTATTGCCCCGATTGTCATATTCCGGTCGAATCGCAGACGACCGATCAGGTGATCGACCGACTATTGGAGTTCGAGGCGGGGACGAAGGTGATTCTGCTCGCTCCTCAAGATGTTGCCGTCAATCGATCGTTCCAATCGGTCTGGGAGAACCTGCAAGCGGAAGGGTTTACACGCGTGCGTGTGGATGGAGAGATTTATCGTCTCGAAGACATTCCCGAAATGGATCACAAACGGAATCACGTCATCGAAGTGGTGGTGGATCGAATCACTGTCGATCCGAAAAAACGGGGGCGTCTCGCGGACTCGGTCGAAATGGCCCTCGACCACGGTCGCGGATTTATGGTCGCGTTGATTGAGCGGGAGGACGGTAATTTTGACGAACGCCCGTTTTCACTGGCCCGTTTCTGTCACTCCTGCGAGCGAAGTTTCGAGGAGCATTCGCCACATCACTTCTCATTCAACAGCTCTCTCGGCTGGTGTCCGGCGTGCGAGGGGCTCGGTACCGAATCCGGCTCAACACTCATCGAACAATTGATCGATCTGGATAAAACGATTGCGGAAGGAGCGATTCTGGCCTGGCCACGCTTCGACGAAAATCCGGCGTTCGCCGAGATGATGCAGACCGTTTGCGATTATTATGGGATCCCGACCGATGAATATTTCGATTATCTGGAGTCGGCCCATCGACGGATTTTATTATTCGGTAGCGACGAAGATGACGAATGGATTCCGGTGGATGAAGCGGGGCAGCGAAAGATACGCTTTAAGGGATTGATGACGGCTCTCGAAGAGGCGTCACAACTCTCCTATACCTACCGGCGTAAACTTCAGGGGCAACTCAGTCAGGGACAGTGTTCGGTCTGTCGCGGGAGCCGGTTGCAGGAAGAGGCGGCCGCCGTTCGTTTGTACGATCGGACCATCGATGACGTCTGCCGCGTGTCACTCGATGAAGCCATTGCCTTCTTCGATTCGATCGAACTGTCTGAGCGAGAACGGCAAATTGCGGGGGACCTGCTGAGTGAGGCTCGAAATCGGTTATCGTTCCTGATCGATGTGGGGCTCGATTATCTGAATCTCGGTCGTTCACTGCCGACGCTTTCCGGAGGCGAAGCTCAGCGCATTCGCCTTGCGGGACAGTTGGGTCGGGCGCTGACAGGTGTGCTGTACGTTCTCGATGAACCGACAATTGGCTTGCATCCTCGCGATAATCGACGGCTGCTCGACGCTCTCAGGAAACTTCGCGATCTCGGCAACACGCTCGTGCTGGTTGAACACGACCGAGAAGTGCTGGAGGCTTCCGACCGGTTGTACGATTTCGGTCCCGGAGCGGGGCGATTGGGAGGAACGATTGTCGGCGAAGGAACCCACAAGGGACTCGGTCGCAAGAAAGACTCGCTCACGGGGCGTTATCTTGCTAACAAAGAAGAGATTCCCATTCCTCAATTCCGACGCTTATCGGGAGTGAAAAACGATACGCCACCGGGAGGCGGTTGGTTGGAGTTATTGGGAGTTCGGCATCGCAACTTGCGGGATGTCGATTTTCAAATTCCGTTGGGGACACTGACCTGCGTCACGGGCGTCTCCGGATCGGGGAAAAGTTCGCTCGTTGAAGAAACTCTCGCTCGTGCCGTCCATCGACACTTCTCCAAATCGGGGGACGAACCGGGCGAACATGCGGAACTTCTGGGCGTCGAAAATCTCAATAAGCTGATCATCGTCGATCAGCAACCGCTCGGATCGACTCCCGCCTCGAATCCCGCCACCTACACCGGCGTGTTCGATCACATTCGCGATCTGTTCTCGCGCCTGCCGGAAGCGAAAGTACGCGGCTATCGTCCCGGACGATTCAGTTTTAATCGCGCGGGAGGACGCTGCGACGACTGCGAAGGGAACGGTCAGATTTGCGTGGAGATGCACTTCCTGCCGGATGTGTGGGTCGAATGTGAAACCTGCAAAGGCCGACGCTTCAATCAGGAAACGCTGGACGTCAAATTCCGAGGTAAATCAATTGCCGATGTCCTGGAGATGTCGATCGGCGAAGCGCACGAACTCTTTCAGAACGTTCCCAAGATTCGACAGTATCTGGCCACGTTGTGCGCGATCGGGCTCGATTACCTGACGTTGGGGCAATCGGCACCGACGCTCTCGGGAGGGGAGGCGCAGCGCGTGAAACTCGCGTCGGAACTGGCGCGTCCGCAAACCGGTAAGACGCTCTACCTGCTCGACGAACCGACCACCGGTCTGCACTTCGACGATATCCGCAAATTACTCAAAGTACTCGGTTCGCTGGTTGAAGCGGGGAACTCGGTCGTCGTCATCGAGCACAACCTGGACGTGATCAAATGTGCCGACTGGATCGTCGATGTCGGCCCCGAAGCGGGGGACGGCGGCGGTTGGATTGTCGCGGCGGGAACTCCCGAACAAATCACGGGGCTCGAAGATCTCCCTCCAGCAGCCGATGAGCCGTATAGCTTCCTCTCCGAACATCCGAGCTGGACCGCTGAGATTTTGAAGCCGGTTCTCAAGGAAGGAAGTCGTGCCGAAGCCGATATCTTTAATGTGGTCGAAGTCGCCGAGAAAAAAGAGGGCGATCTCGAACTGCGACAGATCGGCAAAGACGAGAAAATGCCGTGGGAACGGGATGGTCGGAAATGGCATTCCCGGGATCGTCGGGCACATAACGGCAACGAATGTCAGTGGGAGGGAGGCGCTCTGCTCTCGGTGCTCGATGAAATCAACCAGCACCAACGATTTCCCGACATCAACTGGAATAATCGTTCGGTTGTGGAGATGACGGCCGAAGGGAAATCGTCAACCTGGTTCTTGCATGCGATGACCGGGGAAGAATGGCTGCTGACATTCAAGTTTCGCGTGAAGAAAAATACGTTCAACCAGGACGATCTGACGGAAGTACTCGATCTGCCGCCTCTCGATGAAGTTGACGAACTTCCTGTCTACGGCAAGACGAAACGAGTCCGCGTCAAAAACATGAACGGCCCGTGGCAGGAAGTGCAGATCGCCGTGCACTGGGAAGAGGAGATCGATACCCCGGAATTTTGGGGATTTCTGGAGACGGCAATCGATTCGTATCTGAAACAGGTCTCGGCGGAGAAACTCAATGTCGAAGATCTCGCACCGTGGAAAGTGCTCGGTCGCAAATGGCACTATAAACGGAAGGGGTTTCCCAGCAATAAACGGGTTCTCTGGAAAGTTGAAGCGCTCGAGACTCTGGAAGAGATTCTGATTCAGACCTTCCCGAACGCCGACTGGGACTGGCAGAATAAAACGATTGTGAACATCACGCCGCAGGGAAGTGCTCAGTCATTGAGTCTCAATACGAAGCGTCGTGAAGGGATCGATCTCAAACTGCCCGCAGACGCGGAACAGTTTGCTCTGGGGCAGATCGCGGGGCTCGGCAGTAAACGAGATATCTCCGCGAAGAGCGACGGCAGCGAAGAGATTTCCATCCGTTTCAAGACGGTCGATCAGGCGAGTTCTCCCGAGTTGCTCAAATTTTTACGGGAGTATGCGAAGGTGTTGCGGTGATCGGGAGAAGTGGAGCCGACCATCGACGTCATACCGCTTTATTCGGTGGTTTGATTGCGATCCGGTACTTTCTTAGCCGTCGCACTCACCCAGTGTTTCAGAAGTAGGAAAGTGAGTAGAGACACGACGGCCAGGGTCAGGTCGAAGTAGTATGAGATTGGGACATTCGATTCACCGTCAGCCCCTTTGCTCGCGTAGAGGTCGATGTATTTCCACGTCTCGAATACGAGAATGGAGTGCGCGATGATACCGACCATCCAGATGGTATGGTAAAATTTCTGCATCATGGCCGCATCGTCCTCTGGCGACAAACTCGTGGATCCTCGTCCTTCTATCGTAACGGCAGAGCTCGCCCGACTCTATGAAATTGCCGGTCGCTGACGATTCAGCGCCGGCAGAAGCTGATAACGAGGCTTCGATTTTGAGTTCACCTCAGTTTGTCTCGACTGTTCGCCGATTTATTTCTCAGCCGGCTTCGCGCATTTCTTCCGCTTTCTCAATTTGCGGGATTTCCCGAAGCAGAGGAAATTTCAACGTAAAAGTCGTCCCTTTACCTTGAGCGCTTTCGACGCGAATGCGACCTTCGTGAGAATCGATGATTTCCTTACAGAGCGCCAAGCCGAGGCCGGTTCCGCCTTGTCCCTGCTCATCGGCTTCTTTGGTCGTAAAGAACGGTTGGAAGATATTTCTGAGTTTATCGGCGGGAATTCCGGAGCCGGTATCGCGGACGGAAATCTCGGCCCAATTGTCTTCAGTGTTCGATCGGACGGTAATAAAAAGTTGCCCTCCTTCGTCCATCGCCTGTCGAGCGTTGACGATCAGGTTGATGAGGACCTGTTGAATCTGGCCGGTGTTGAGATTGGCTTCGGGATGGCCGAGAAAGTCGGTTTGCCAGCGAACGCGATTCATCTGCAGGTCTTTTTCGACCAACACCATCACGCTTTTCACGAGTTGCACAACGTCGGTCGGTTCCTGGCGGTTACCCTGTTGCCTGGCATAAGAGAGCATGCCGCAAGTGATTTTGGAAGCGCGCTGTCCGGCGGCAAGAATCTTTTCAAAAGCTTTTTCGCGGGTTTTTCCATCTTGATGACGTAAACCCATTTTTGCGTAGTTGATGACCGTCGTGAGAATATTATTAAACTCGTGAGTCGTGGAGGAAGCGAGAGCTCCCACGGAACTGAGTTTCTGAGCTTGCATCAGATTCGACTGGAGTTCCTGAATCTGTTCGTTCAATTCCTTAATTTCGCGAAGTCGATCTTCTTCGTTCGGGAACGTCATTATGAATACCATCCTTGGAGCGTAAAACGTGGACTGCGAGCGAAAAATCCATTTCTCGCGATTCAGTCTTTATTTTAAGTATCGGAATAGGATTCACAGCGCTACAACCGGAGCCCTCAATCGCTTTGGGATCTTGCCAGATCACCCCGGTTGCTGTGAGCGGGTAAGTCACCGGAGATCGAGGAGTCAGGTAGTCTGGTTAAAATATGACGCCGCGAGGTGAGCTGAAAACCATTCGTATAGCGATCGCTTTACTTCTCTTCAAACATCGAAAATGCTTCTTGAGGGACGTCGAAGATCGATAATGCCGGGATATTGACTTTTCTTCCCGGGCCTTTGCCGTCGGCGGGGCCAACGGACAAGAAACGTTTCGCTCCGACGGGAGCGGTCATTTTGAAGTTAAACAGAAACTGATACGGGGTCATCTCGGTCGTATCTTCGACGTATTCGTAAATAATTTGGTCGGGACGAATTCCGGCCGCCCAGGCGGGAGACGCTTTACCAACGAGAGGTTTGAGAGCCAGTTTTCCGGATAAACCCAATTTGCTTTTCGTTCCTTCGTTGACTTCTTGAGGAATGAATCCGGGATGACTGGAAATGACCGATTCATAGATCGATTTTCTCCAACTCAAATCGTACCGACGCCAGTTTCCCGTTTGGAGGGATAATGAGGTGTCGAGATAATCCCCTCCCCGTACCGCGTAAATCGTTCGACCGCTTCGACCTTCGTAGGTATGTAACTGGACGCGCAAATCGGTTCCCGAGAAGACACGTTTATTCGTGATCACTCCGATTCGGTCTTGAGCCTGTAATGACGTTTTACTGGCGAAGGAGTCGGGCATGACTTCCTGGAGAGCAATCCGGTGATCGTCCTGAAGTATGAATCCGACGTTTTCTTCCGGCGGCCAGATCACATAGTGGATGTGAGGCAGGAATTGAGTCGTTAATTTGATCTCCGACCAGAAGGTGTCCTGGACCTGATGGCAACACATGCACTGTTGCTCTTTTCGCAGAGTGCCCATGTGTTCGGCCCCCGCTTTCCACATTTCGTAGGCGGGATTCTCGGTTATGGAGAGGGGCGGAGTCGTCGGATCTACGGGTTCTCCGTCCGCCTTCCAGTCGAGCCGACGGGGATCCCAATGATGGTTGAGAACCTCAGTCATCCACGCCACCAGATCGTCGGTAGAGAGACTGACTGTGCCACGATTTTTTTCACCGAGAACACTATAAACCTGTCCCTGGGGCGAAAGAATCCACAACCACCAGGTCTGATCGGGATCCTGGTGACTGTTCATCGGCAAGCGATTCAAATCGACCCGCTGTCCGTCGGTGATGACAACTGTGACAAATTGACGCAGAATTTCTGCCAGCCCTGGAGGAGGTGACAGGAGCTCCTGATCGAGGCTCCCTGAAGCATTGGAGACTGGGCAGCGGACGAGCACCAACATCGGTCGGCCTTCGCTCTCCACCTCTCGCCACCCTTCGTCCAGATTCTCAAACCAGGTGAGAACAGGCAACGGCTCCGGCCATTCCCCTTCCGGAGCGGAGAGTAGCATTTCTCGAATCAAGTCCCGAGGCGGAGGGGTAACTCGTCCTCCTTGATGGTCGATGACTTGTGGATTGATGACACCTCCCTGTTTTTCTTCGCTCTCCTCCAGTGCATCGCACCCGGATAGCAGCAGGCAAACAGAAAACAGAGAGAGAAGCATCAGGAAACATCTCATCACACAAACTCCGAAGAACCTTAAAAAATCTTCCCGAATAGAGTTCCCATTACAGGCGTCAGCATAGCCGGGGAAAGCCCCGATTGTAACAGCTTTGACTGCCGAAAAGTGACAGAGTGATGAAGAGTTGATGAAGCTTAATCAATTGCTCTGGAATGGATCTCTTCCCGGAGCAATTTCCCATCCGCCAGATGCAGCAAGCGGTCCGCGTTTTCGAGATACCGTTCGTCGTGCGTGACGACGATCACTGTCGTTTGTTGCTCGTCGTGCAATTTCCGTAGATAACGAAATACCTCAGCGCCGCTTTCGCTGTCGAGTTCTCCCGTCGGTTCGTCCGCCAGAACCAGCTCGGGTTTTTTCAGTAAAGCTCGGGCGATGGCGACGCGTTGCTGTTCGCCTCCCGAGAGATGATGGGGATGGTGGTCGAGTCGGTGACCCAAACCAACCTGCGTCAATAAATCGATCGCCCTGTCTCTCAGCTCTGCATTGATCCCCTGCGGTAAAAAAGGGACCAGAACATTGTCGACCGCGTTCAGGGTTTTCAAGAGATTGAAGCTTTGAAAGATGAACCCCACCTGTTCGCGACGATAATGATCCCGTTGATCTTCCGTGAATGAAGAGAGAGATTGGCCGGCAAATTGAATTTCGCCGTCGGTAGGGTCATCCAACGCCCCCAGCAGATACAAAAGCGAACTCTTTCCGCTCCCTGAAGGGCCGAGGATAAAGTTGAAGGATCCTTTCTCAAATTGGCACGACACGCCGCGCAACGCGGGAACTTCCGTTTCACCGCGCAGATGGACCTTTTTAAGATCGGAGACCGACAGGAATCGATGTTCGTTCTTTATCGGCTTGTCGTGTGTGATGTCTTGCATGATCCCGGTTCGTTTGGTGACGGATTATCCCCGACGGATGGCGTCCATCGGCATCATTCGCATGGCCCAGATGGCCGGATACAACCCCGCCAGTAACCCCAGAATGGTGGAAAAGAAAATACTGAACAGCAGCAATTGTGGGCTGGCATACAATTCGACCCGGTCCGGAAAGTTTGCATTGACGACTAGTGTCGCTATCCAGCCAAGCACTGCCCCCAGACATCCACCGCCGAACCCGAGAATACCGCTTTCATAGGAAATCAGACTGAGCACATTCCGTTTCGACCAGCCGTTGGCTTTCAAGATGCCGATTTCAATAATCCGCTCGCTCACGCTCATCAGCATCGTATTGACGATCCCCAACGCGGCGATGGTCATGCCGATACTGGTGAGAATGAACATGATGAAATCCAGATCGGACATGAAATCGCCGAATCGCTCTCCCCAGGCATCAGCGGTTTGTACATCGATCGGAATCGACTCGTCGACCTGCAATCTTTTTTCGATTTCCGGTTTGTCGCCAGAGGAGCTCGGTTCACGTTCGGATGGTTCGTTGCGTATGTCGGTGGTCGAATCCGCGTTCTCATCCGGAGAGGGGGTAAGTTGTTTGGAGGCCGACTTGAGCCAGCGATCGAAGCCGTCAATCATGGTTTCCAGAGGATTCGTTTCCGGGGACACGACAACGGAAGAGGGAACCCAGCGATCGCCTTCCCGACCGCGAAACGCTTCTCGAATCCTTTCGATCACTTCATTGTTCAGCTCGTCATCAACCGCTTCCACGTAATAGGCGGAGACGGCGGTTGGATCGAAACGAGCCTGTTTCCGCAGGCTGCCGATATCCATGATGATGGTGACGTCGATCATAATCGAACCCGTTTCGTAGACACCAACGAGAGTCGCATCCTCCCCATTGATGGAGAAGACTTCGCCGAGTTCGAGTTTCATCTCGTCCTGAATCGATTTGGAAACGACGACATTTCGCGTTCCGATATCGTCGGCATTCAGAAATCGTCCTTCGACCAGATCGTCTCGATAGAGAGCATGACGGAGGGCATTCCAGCGTTCGATATCGACACCGAAGAGAAACCGCGGCGGGCTGAGAATCATTTTTCCTTCAATGACGTTCACGCGAACCCAGAGTTCGGGGCAGACAATTTTGACGTCCTCAACTTCCCTGAGATCTTCTCCCCATTCCGCCGGTAGTCGGGAAAACAAAGGAATCGGAGCCCCCGTTTGCATTACCAGAATCCCGGGAATACGGCTAAAAGTGTCTTCCGTAACCCGGTCGAGGCCTTCCACAATAGAAAAAAGCCCGACCATTCCCGCGATGGCGACCGTTAGCCCTAACAGCGCCAGGATCGAGCGAGCTTTGCGATTGAGTAGATTGGAAAGGGCAAACCGAAGCATGTTTTCAGGGTTTCCGCACGTATGCTTGATCGTGCTGTGGGACGAGACGTAGAATGATGACGCAATGTGACCGAAGTTCGCAACCTCACCTCATCCGGTAATTGAACCTTTTTTAGAAGTCACCGTTGATTCGCGTGATCAGAAACCGATATTCCGATGCCCGCAGATGATTATTACCAGACTTTGGGAGTCTCCAAGACCGCCTCTCAAGAGGAAATCCGAAAAGCGTATAAAAAACTCGCGCGGAAGTACCATCCCGATGTCAAACCGGACGACAAAGAAGCCGCGTCGAAATTCAAAGAAATCCAGGAAGCTTACGAAGTTCTCGGAGACGCGGAGAAACGGCAAAAATACGACCAGTTCGGCTCAAACTGGAAACATGCGGGAGCGCATCCGGGAGGCGGCCAATATCACTGGGCGGGCGGTGCCGGTGGAGGTGGTCCGGTTGACCTGGATGATATTTTCGGAGGCGGTTTCGATTTTCAGGATCTGTTCGGCGGTGGTCGGTCGTCGCGCGGTCGTGCCCAGCCGCGTCCCCGCAAAGGCGCCGATCTCAAAACGGAGATTCACGTCTCGTTCGAAACTGCCGCGCTGGGCGGAAAACACGATCTGAGCTATCGAGTTGACGGCAGACCGGAACAAATTACCGTCACCATTCCTGCGGGTATTTCTTCCGGAAAACAGATCCGTCTGGCGGGGCAGGGCTCTCCGGGATCGGGAGGGGGACCGGCGGGAGATCTATTGATAACGGTTCAGGTAGGAGCGCACCCCTGGTTTCGACGCGACGGAAATAATTTGTTACTCGATCTCCCTCTGACACCCGCTGAAGCGGCTTTGGGAACTCAAATTGAGGTTCCCACTCTCGATGAAGGTCCGGTGACGCTCACCGTTCCTCCGGGAACGGCGAGTGGTATGAAATTACGTTTGAAGGGGAAAGGTGTCGTCGATCCGAAGACAAAACAACAAGGAGATCAATACGTCGTTGTCAAAATCGTCCCTCCGAAAGAACTCAACGACGAACAACGAAAGCTCTACGAACAATTGCAAGAAGCGGGCCAGGAGAATCCACGCAAGAATCTTTGGAATCAGTGAAAAGGATCTCTGATATGCGTCGCTTGAGTCTGTTTGTTCTGGGGCTTGTCCCCGTTTTATACACTCCGTCCTCCTATGCGGAGGATACCGCGACCGAGCAACTGGTCGAGGCTGTAGAGCCTGACGCAGCCGAAGAGATCGTTCCCGTAGAAAACTCCGATGATCCCCGGTCACAGGACGAAGAATCGTTCCTTCTCAAGCGGAAACTCGAAATCGGATTGATCCTGACGGCGTGCATTTTTCTGTTGGGGATGTTTCTGGTGATCACCACGCTGGCCTACGGTCGGCGGACGCGACGACAATTGGCCGCCGGGCGAGGGGATTCACAACCCCGCGACGAACTATGGTACTTTAAGAACGAGCGTCAGGACGATTCCAAACAAGACGAATCTCGAGAGGAGACGAAATGAGCGACCGGCGATTTCGCAAACACCAACACTTGCGATTGCCGTCCGAATTTCAGCGCGTCTACGATCTACGTTGCCGAGCTTCCGATCAGTATCTACTGGTCTATGCCGCCGGAAATGATATCCTCCATTCGAATAAGCCGGTAACCCGAATCGGCCTTTCGGTTTCCCGGAAACACGGACCAGCCGTGGTTCGAAATCGCCTCAAGCGTTTATTGCGGGAGGCGTTTCGACTGTCGCAGCACGATCTCCCCGTCGGCTTTGATTTCATCCTGATTCCACGTGTCGGGACGGAAGCGACTCTGCATGATTACCAAAAGTCGCTCAAGCGTCTCTTTGGAAAACTGGCTCGCAGGGAGGAGGAGTCGGGATCATGAGCAGGCTCGGTTGCTGGATCTGGAATCTGCCCGGGAATTGCGTGATCGGCCTGGTGATTGTCTATCAGTGGACGCTGAGTCCGCTGATAGGCCGACAGTGTCGCTTTCAGCCAACATGCAGTCATTACATGATTCAGGCCATTCGCAAATACGGAGCCGTGAAAGGGGTGCTCAAAGGGGTCTGGAGGATCATGCGCTGTAACCCGTACGGCAAACCGGGCTACGATCCCCCCTGACGTCGGAGAAGAAACAAACGAGGAGCGGAATCGCTGCCAGGGACGGCTTCGATCATTTGATAATTCCAGCCGTTAACTGTTAGATCATTCAGATAGGCGGCGACAGCCTCAGTCTCTTCCAATCCCGCGTCGTGTCCCGGATAGGCAATGATGGAAATCACCCCCTCCGGATGAAGGAGCCGACATGAGGCTTCGAGGGCCGCCAAAGTGCTCTCGGTTCGCGTTGTGATCTCCTTTTCTCCCCCGGGCAAATAGCCGAGATTGAACATGATGACCTGGATGCGTCCCCGGTCCTCTTCTGCGATGAAGGTTTCCATCTGGGCATGAGATTCCCGGAGTAATTCGACCCGCGAGCGGAGAGGGTCTCCCAGTCGCTCAGAGGTCAGATCGATAGCTCTCTCCTGGATATCAAAGCCGTACACACGACCGTCCGGCCCGACGGTATTCGCAAGGAACAGGGTATCGTGACCGTTACCGAGCGTCGCATCGATGGCGACATCGCCGGACGACAACACAGCCCCACAGATTTCGTGGGCTCGATCAGTCAAACGATTCATGAGGAGAGGTCTACCTTCTGATGCAGATCGAATTGCTTTTCTACCGGAATTCCGTCACACAGCAATGTCGCCATCGCATCAGCCACGTGAGGAGAGAGCAGAGCTCCACGGGAACCGAGCCCATTGAAGTAGCCGAGACGCTCGTTGCGGGGATGTAGCCCGATTCGCGGTTGCCGACCGTGAATGATGGGACGAATCGCTGCCTGATGGCTGGTGATGGGCCACTTCTTCGACGGCGGAAAAACGTCCTCCAGCTTGCGGAGAAGCTCCTGTCGTCCAGAGTCTGTCGGAAGTTGATTGAGATTGTCGCGGTCGTAACTAGCCCCGACTCGCACACTGTTATCTGCCTCCGGCGCAATCCACAGCCCCGCATGGACGATTCGATCCTCCGTCCAGTCACTGGCGTGAAGTGTCAGAATTTCTCCTCTTGCCGCATCAAATGGAACCTCCCGAAACCAGGGGTTTCCGGTCGCTTCGAATCCCTGACAAAAAACGACTCGCTGGCCAGTGAGGTTCAATCGGGGAACCGTGATGCCGTTCGGTTGAATGACCAGATCGTCGGGAAACGTCAGTTCCGCATTGTGATAGGAGTCCCGTGATTCAAAGTAATGCCTGGTGGCGGTCAGGTACGCGTCGGTAATCAATCGAGCGGCCTGTTTCATTTCAAAACCGCCCCACGGAGCGTTCACGGATTCAGGGAAATCGTCGGATTCGCACAACGCCACATCTTCCGCATCTGCGTGTTTCTCAAGAAACAAGGAGCGCTCGTCCTCGGAGGCGAAGAAACGCACCATCGGTCCTTCGTAGAAAAACTTCGTCGCGGTGAGTCGTTCGATCTCACGGTAAAAGGCCACCGCTTCCGGAAACAGATGCTCCCAGGCGGGATAGTGGGCCAGACGTTGTCCGGTGATAGGAGTTAATAATCCGGCGGCGATTCGCGACGACGAGGAAGGGTCGTGGCGATCGACGAGTCTGACGTTTTGTCCTCGCAGGTGGAGTCGCCAGGCGAGCGCGGAGCCAGCCAGACCTTGTCCAATGATGAGCGTGTCACACGGAAATGCGGTGGTATCGGACATTACTGTTGGGGAATCCGATGCAGCGTGTAATGTCCGGTTTGCGGGAACAGTGGTTCCTTGTCGTCTCTTTCCAGATTCTGAGCGGTCACTTCATAGACGAAACCTTCCCGGAGTCCCTCCACAAACAGTCGGACAGAGAGGCCGTCTGCCGATAATCCGACCGATTTCACCTCTGCCCGATGCCGGTCCTTATCGGGAGTAGCGTAACTTCCGCTCCATTCGCGGGTGTATCCCGAAATTTGGTAGTTATCGGGGTTGAGTGCTTCTTTTGGATCGATGATCTGGAAGAATTTGAGTTCAAATCCGTCTTTGGTGGCTTGCAACTCGCGAATGCCATTCGGCATCATCCTTTTCGGCGTCAGTTTGGCAATGGCTCCAATGTTCTGCCCGCCCAACCAGCCGCTATCCAGAATACTGCCGACGTAGATTTCTCCTTGTTTCGAGACAGCGACCGAAATCGGACCGATAAAGTTGTCGGGCGTCGCCTGTTCGATCGGTTTTGTGAAGTAATACGTGGCTCCCTGAACGACGCCGTCCACTTCTTGAATCGTAAATCGTATCAACAGACGCGAATTGTACTCAGCTCCGAGGCCATGTCCCGAGATAGCGTGCAAAGCGGGGATATCTTCGGGAACGAACGTGAGTCCGTTGACGCTGCGGGTCCACGGATGGGGAATCTGAATGGCGGGTTCTGTGATGGGCGCATCGCGGTTTTCTTCATGGCGGGAGGGCACGCCGTAATAATGTCCTTCCTGAATGTAATTCAGTTCGTTAAAGGTGTTCTGCACACCCTGGTTATCGGTGGCGAAAAGTCGTCCGTTTGGATCGATGGCAACGCCGGTGGGATAGCGGAAGGAGTGAGCGATTGGTTCCACCTCACCGTCGTATTTGATTCGCAGCACACTCCCACGCCAGCGGGAACGATCTTTAAGTCGGTTCTTATCGGAGTAATCGCTTCCCAGTCCAATATACAGATTTCCGGATTCATCTTTGGCGAAGCCGCACGTCCAGTTGTGGTAGTTCTCAGAGTGTCCCCAGCCATCGGCGAAAATATTCCGACGATCGTAGGTACCGTCGTGATTGGTGTCAGACAATTCCAGAATTTCCGGCTTATGAGCCACCAGCAAAGAATGCTCTCCTTGAGGGATCACGCCGTATGGTGCCGACAAACCTTCGGCCAGCAGCTCCAGATGATCTTCGACGCCATCCTCATTAGAATCCGTTGCCCGATACAAATCGCCTTTCAGGGAAGTGAAGAGCATCCGTCCCTGCTGATCCCAGTTGATGCCCGTCGGCATGATGTCGCCTCGGAGTGGCAGGCGTACTCCTTCAAAACCTGGAGCACTCGTAATGGGTGTCGCTTCATTGATGACGATCGGTTTCGGCTTGGGAGCGAGAAACGGCTCGGATTCCGGTTTTCGGTAAGTGATGGTGAGTCCGTTCCCGATAACAACCGCTTGATTTTCGTATTTCTCCTTTGTGAAGAGGCTGATAAGTCCTGAATGACTGTAATCAAGACCCGGACGCTTGAGAATCAAGTTCTGTCTGAGCGGATGGTTTCCTTCAATAGAAATCGACCGGCTCCAACCTGGAGTCGATTTCTGAATCGGTTTCCAGATTTCACGAACCGGTATTTCAATGAGTTTCTGATCGAGCAGGAATGTCAGCAAATAGGAGAGTTCGATCCCGTCTTCAACATTTCGATAGGATTGTAACCGACCGATTCGGGATTGATCCTTCGATGGTGGAATTAACTCATCACCTTGCTGAAGCCGAAAGCGACTACTGGAACTCGAATCCCAGGTTTCAATAGTTATACCCGCCATGTTCCAGTACCAACTCTTGCCCTCGGTTCGCTGTCGGGCGAAGTCACCGTACGTCCAAACGCGAGGTTCGAACAGATCCAGATCGAACAGGACACTGTGCTGATTGTTAAAGCCGACGGCGAACGCACGCGGAATATAGCCTGTTCCCGTATCGCCTTTCAGTTCAAAGACATCGCGAACAATGCGAGCCGGTTCTCCCGGCGCCACGACCCAGAATTGTTCGACAGACGCCGGATCGGTCGGGACTGTGAAATCGGGGCTATTCAAGCCTTTCCAGATGACGGCGAGTTGTTTGTCGCTGTCGCCGTCGAGGAGATCTTTGACCGGTTTCTGCCCGATGGACGGCATCTCCATACCGGGAACAATGCGGATCGGAGACCGCGTCCAGCGAATGAAATACGACGACCGCATCCGGTCGCCGATGTTGAGCAGATTCGAGCCGCGCGTGCCGAGAGCCACGTTACGGGGCGTGTAATCACCGAGAGAGTGACAAGCCACGCAACTGAAGCCTCGGGGGCCGACGAGTGTATTCGCCTGTAGGAGTTCTTCGGAAGTTGGTTGGGCATCATCGGGAACTGAGAAAATGTGCGGGTCGGGAGCGTTATCGGGGATGCGATCGCTGTCAATCAAATAAGTCGCCAGGGACTGTTTTTCGTCATCCGTGTGTGAGAACTTCGGCATACGGGCTTCGAGCCAGTCCATGCGGCGTGGTTGGGCACCAGTGACGCCTTTCAGGAGATATGCGTCCTTCAACTTGTCGCCGACAGCGTCCAGAGAGGGAGGAATCAAACGTTCGCTCTCGCCCTGTAAAGACTCAATGGTCTGTGCCACCTTCCCAGCCACAGGGACAATGCCTTGAGAACGTCCGCGGGGATGACATTGAATACAGTTTTTCGCTTCGAGAAGTTGTTGTCCTCGATCCCAGACGGAAATCGCCGCAGACGGATTGGCGAATGACTGGATGTAATGGCGAACTGCCGTTCGATCGAGTTCCTGAGTTCGATAGCTGGGTTTGGTCTTCGACAATTCGCGAGCGAGACAGCCATCCTTTTGGGGCAAATTCGTCCAAGTTGGGATTCCGGCAAGATCGGAGTTCAGTCCGGGAATCTCATGACAGTTGGCACAGCGAGCTTGAGCCATTAATTCCTTGCCACGCAGGGTATCGCCGGAAGCCTTATCATCGATCTTCCGAGTCCCTAGGGAACCCAGATAGATGGCCAATTGACGACGCTCGGCGTTGGAAAGTTCGATCACCGGCATACGGTGTTCGGCATTCAACGATTGGGGATCGCTCAACCACCCGTAAATCCATGCCGTACTTCGTTTGGTTCCGATTTTGTCGAGCGCGGTGCCGGCGAAAGCATCACGATTGCCAAGTTCGCCCATCTGGTGACAAGCCAGACACCCGCGGGAATGAAACAGCGTCTCTCCCGCAGAAAGTTCTTCCTGTTCTGAAAGCTTCGTTTTCGGCAGGGATGGCAGTTTGGTCTCGGGAGCGATCGAATTCAGGTAAGCGGCAATGTCTCTCGCATCTTGCTGTGACAGGTCAAAATGAGGCATTTTTCCCGTTGCAGAAATTTCCGAATCGGTGAGCTTCTGCACAATCCAGTCGGGTGTCAGAAATGTTCCTGCAAACTTCAACGATGGTGCGGACAACCGGGGGAGATCCAGTTCACTTTCGTGACAGTTCTGGCAGCGTCGGGAGATCCAGATTTTGCGTCCTGTTTCTTCCTGTCGCCATGAGGTCAGCGGTTCTTCCCGAAAGAACAATTCTCGCGGAATCGGTTCGAGCGGAAAGGCATCCGACGACCAGTGAAGTTTGATCTCGGCAGCTTTTCCCAGTTTCTCGAATTTCAGATCGAATTCGTGTTCGCCGAAGCGGAGTTCCATCGGATCGCTCTCAAACCAGGCCGGTTGATCCGAGGAGGCTTTGAGAACCGTTTCTCCATCGATGGAGAGTTCAGCCTTTCCCTGGAGGAAGATCGCATATTGATAGTTGGCGTTCTTGCGGATGAGCTGAATCGCCGACCATCTGGCAGAGAACGGGCCTAGGGGTAAACGGGGATCTGGAGAAGCGGTTCCCCAGGAGAAGGCAATCCGGTCATCAACACGCTCGATGGTTTTTTGAGCGGTGGAATAGTGTCCCAGAAGACCGGGAGGAAATTCGTCTTCGAGTGACTGTGCCTGGGTTAAGGAGGTGCAGTAGAAGAGTCCCGGTAAGATCCACAAAATCAGCAATCGTCTCATAGCGAAAACGTTTCCACAGGCAGGATGGTCGGTTGTTTGCAGGCCTTCCATCCTAATTGATTCCGCCGGTTATTTCCCGGAATTCTCATCCGGGGTTTTCGAATTCGCGGAATCCGGCGATTTGCTCTGCTGACTTTGGTTGTGGGCCTGAATGATGCCTTGAATGATAGACTGCGTGATATCCTGACTGACCGCACCTTCGGGAGGATAGAAGAGGAAATCGTCCGCACTGACGGCGACATTTTGGCGGATATTCACAAAGTCGAGCGTCAACATCGGCTGAAAACCTTCTCCCACCTGCTTGAGATAAAGCACGCGACGAGGGAAATAGTTTTCCTCATCGAAATAGACATGCACGCGATCGGGAATATAGGCGGGCAGCGGCGTGTCCTCCGGGCTTCCCGGAGGTTTCATTTGAGCGATCAGTTGAGGTGTCCATCCTCCTGCAATTTTCAGAAACTGTTTTTCGTTAATCGTCTCGACCTGGTAGTCATCAAAAGCCAGAGAAGTCTCTAATGACGAGAGCAGTGCGGGAAGTCCTCCCAGGCCGAGCCGGGCTTTGACCAGATCGATTCCCAGATAGGGATACTTTTCAATCGTATCCATGATTTGAACGACATCGCGTCGACTGACCTGCAAATCGTCACCAACCTGATAGCTGGAGTGCATCACTTCGCCGTTACTGACCTGCAACAACGATCCTTGCAGCGGCTTTCCATCGGCACCTTTGATACTGACCTGAAAGGAGAGCCGCACCTTGTTGCCGCGTACCTGGACGTATTCCCCTTTGGCTTGGTACCGCCGGGAACCGAGCAGGACGGTTTCCACAATGTCTGCCCGTATAGAGTCATACCCCTCGAGTCGTTTCCGGGCTTCCTCGAGGGTTTGACGGGCCTTTCGCCGCACTTCCGCATTTTTTTGGGCTTGTTCCTCGGCGGCCGCCTGTTTGGTCGGCTTTGGAGTCGTCTGGTCGTCGTTTTCCTGGGCGAACCCTGTTTCAAAGACGGAAAATAGCCACGCCAGCAGGAGAATCACAGGGAGCGACTTTCGAAGCCGCAGGGATGTCCGGTTAGGTAATTTGTTCGTCATGGTCGGAATACACGAGATTTATCAAAGAATCGGTTCGGATTGTTCCGATGTTAACAGCGAAGCATTCGGTTTGTCCGGATGTTCGGACGACGGTCGATCCCGTCAGGGACCGTCCACCTTCCGAAACGTTACCACAATTCGAATTCCGTGTGCACCTCAAGATGGGTTCAATGTTGGTCCCATCAGACATTCACCGCCGTTGGCCGGTCCCAATCCGGTCGTCCTGAGGCGGCTCGTATCGTCCCGGGAGACTATAAGGGGGCAAGATGAAGTACTACTTTTTTGGACTTGGAACCATGATGGCCGTTTGTGTGGGATGTTATATCCCCTCGGGCGGTTCTTCCATCGAAGAGAACAAGTATGTGGCCCCACCGGCGGCAATGATGCAGCGTCCGGGGCCGATGGTGGATGGGCCGGGCCCCGGTGTGATGCCGATGCTCAGCTCTCCTCCCGCGCGGTCTTTCGCCACCAAAACGACGCAGTTGCGTTTTGTGGAACCGAAAGCCATGCAAATTGGTTGGCGTATTCGTGACGGCTATGCGGAAAGTCAAATCACCGCACCCGGTCGTTACAACTTCACTCAAGGGGCAACTTATCGTCTGAAGGTTACAGACATCCCCGGACGTGAAGGCCTGACTCTCTATCCGACTTTGCAGGTCTATCCGGCTCATCCGACGACGGATGCCTACCTGTCGCACAACTCGATTCCGATCGCGTTGACGACTGAAGACCTCAATCAGATCGAGAGCAACAACTTCGTGACCAAAGTGATCTACCTTCCCGATCCTAAAAATCAGGAACTGGCGATCGCCGGTGTCGAAACCATCGTCTCGACCCGACTCGATCCGGGTGTCGATCCGGTGGCGGAAGCCGATCGTCGCGGAACTGTGATGGTTGTCCTGCGGGCCGGTAACATGAACCTCGAAATGCCGGGGGCCGACCTCGACATGACGGGACTCGATGCCAACGGCAATATCAAACAGGTCGTGCACCTGGATGGTATGCAGGGACAAACCGCTCCTCCCATGCCGATCGCCGAAACGGGCGTCGGACTCCACGGAGTTCCTTCTCCGATGGTGATGGGTGGCAGCTCGCTTCCCGGACAACCGGCTATGAACCCGGTTGCGGGAATGGGACCGACTCCTTCCTGGGGAATGCCGATAACCGCAACTCCCATCGGATTGCCTGGTCCTCCGCACCTGCCGCTCGGCGGTCCTGCCGGATTGCAATCGCACACCGTGCGAAATCTGACTTCTGTGGACATCGGACAACCCGTCGATCACATGCTGATCGATGTCGAACACGACCCGGGTTACCGCTTGCCTCATCCTGTGAAACACGTTCAGTACAAGGAAACGCATCCCAACTTCGCTTCGGGTGCCACAACCTTCCCGAACTGGGCCGTGCCGCAGGGTGCTCCGCAGCAATAAGCATGATTGATTTACTCGGCTGCCGAATGGTAGTCGTGATATGGGGGTGAATGACGGGTGGCGGTTGTGTTCGCTGCAACCGCCGCCCTTTCCCCATCCTGATGTCTCTTCCTCCCGCTTATTCCGTCAGCAATTTTTCAGCAAGGAGCCAAACCGTGCGAACGATACAGAGTTCGGCAAATTGTTTGACTCGCCTCGCGGCAGGACTGACGGTGTTGGGAGCCTGCTTGCTATCGGCCAGTCTGGCAACCGCTCAGCAACGCTATTATCCGCTCGACCAGACGACGCCTCCCGGTGTTTATGGAAATTGGTCGGGATACCAAATTCCGGTGCAGCCGAAACGACTCCAACCCGTCAAAATCATTCTACCCGGCCAGGGGAAAGTGACCTTCTTTTCGCACGCGGGAGCCAAGCCGCTCATCGGCCAATCTCCCGCACAAGCCGCGATTGCATTGGGGCAGACCTATCGGCTTCAATTGAGCGAGATGGAAGAGTATCCCGGCGTCAACCTGTATCCCACTATCGAACTGGTCGATATCCTGCATCCGCCTGCCGGAAAAGAAGACGAGTTTCCTATCCCTGTAACAATTACCGAGGAAGAACTCGAACTGGCCGTTTCGGGACGACTCGTCACCAAAGTGATCTATCTCGAACCGGCGGCTGAGGCAAACCCGTTGCTTCTCGATCGTCAGAACCCAACCATGTCCATTCCGCCTCAGCAAAATGTCATCGAGGAAGCCGACCTTCGCGGTCGCCCCATGCTGATCCTGAGGCTCGGCAGCCGAACTCCGGTTGTCAACGAGGACCCGGCCTTCTTCGGCAACGGCGCTCCTCTTTCACCGACAGCTTTGCCGAGGATGCGATAATTATGAGCATCAACCACAATTCATTGACATCTCGATTCACGGCTGTGGTGGCTGTGATCGCGATTTGCAGCCTCTCAGCCTGCTCATCGCTCTCCCGACAATCCGCCACCAGTTCGGTAGTCCCTCCCGATTCACGAATCGAATCGACGACGTCACGTAAGGCGGCTGGAACAGCCACGGTCTCTTCCGGACCCGTCGTTCCTCCTTCAGTCACCCCCTCGTTCATTCAACAAACGTCTGCGTGGCAGGATCAATCGGGGCGTCCCTACGATGAACCGATCTCTCGCACCAGTCATTCCGCGATCAGTTTCTCGCCGGCGGAACGTCGAGCCGATGTTCCCGTTCATTTGCAGGGGCATCCCAGCTCCATGTCCCCCCATTTCGAAGCGGTACCCGGCTCCCCCTGCCAGATGTGTCAGATCAACGGCACGATGTGCGACGCGTGTCGCGGGAAGTCATTTCCGGATGAGTATATTTCCGACGGTGGCGATCGCGGACTGCCCTTTCATTATGAACACAATGAGCGGGCAGGATTTGAAAGCGAAGACACAGTCGCCGAGTTTGAAGATCACACCGGCGAATCCTCGATCAAAGTCACGAATCGCGTCAGTATCTATTCGCCCCGGTTTGCTGCTGTGAGAACGGTGAGCCTCCCCTCCGAAGGGACTGTGGCTCAGTACGCTTCCGGGACCGACAAAACTCTCAAGTTGCACGACATCAACAGCCAGCTTGGAACGACTTATCATAACGAATACGAATCGATGGGTGGCGTGAGAATGCGAGCCCGAGCCAGCGGACTCGAAAGCGAAGCCGATCCGGACACGCTGGGACAAACCACCGTCGCAGGTCGCAACGATAAGCTTCAAAACGTCTTTCAGAATCTGTTGTTCCTCAGCACGGGACGCTTCGAACAATCTGAAGCCGCCGTTCTGGCCGGACACGTGGATGCCGCCGCTCACTGGACGCGTCATCTGAGCCCGACCATCACGGCACATACCTCGGCGGGGAATCAGGTTGAGTCGACCTTCAAACCGATGGAAATCGTCGGTTTGGAAGACAGCCGTAAAACGAAAGGTGATTTACAGATCGTCAAACTGGCCGACAGGAAAATCGCCGCACCGGGTGACGTGATTACCTTCACCCTGCGTTACGATAACCTGGGCGATTTTGAGCTCAAGAATCTCCGCATCGTCGATAACCTGACGCCGCGTCTGGAATACATCGAAGGTTCGGCGAACTTTGGGGATCGGGCCGGCGAGGTTCAAACCTACGACAACAACGAAGGCAGCTTGATCCTGCAATTCAAACTCAGTGAAGACCTGCCGGGACACACCGGCGGCACGATCACTTTCCAAACACGCGTTCGCCCGTTTGCGAGCGTGGACGAGTAACGGATTCCCCGCAAATCCGGACCCGTCGCGAGACCCGATCTTTCGCGACGGGTTTTTTTACGCGCAGTGCATACTGAGGATTTTTTGCAGAACTTGTGAGAGGACTGTACACTTGAGATATCCACTCACTCGGAGATTCTGCCCTACGACCAATCGGTGCAATGGTCGACGAAGAACTGGTCTGATGCCTGCGGCTCTCAGTGATCTTCCCGTGCCGCAATGATTTGTTTTCCGTGTATGGAAAACCCGCCGCTGTTTTCGTCGTAAGTCCTTAAGGTTTGGAAGATGAGCTATTTGCAAAACCTCAACTTCTCAAGTTCTCATCTTCGAACGAAACCCGTCGGTTTTGCTCGGTTTTCACTCCCCTAGGTGCGAATTGTGTTTTTCGCATCTGTTTGGGAAGCGACTGAGTCCGTCGAGCGATCAGCGAGGAAACAGGACGAAGGTGGTAGCGCATCCGTCAGTAGTCAGTTGTCAGTTGTCAGTTGTTGAACTGGGACCACCAATCTCAACTGACCACTGACCAATAACGAATAACAAAAATTCAAATTGCCAAAGATCGAACTCTCTCTACCTAGACGGGACTTTGTTGTCAGACAATCTCAAACAACGAAACGCAAGGCCGCTTCCCAAATCCCAAATGAGGTCGGGTGGCACTGTGCGGCTTGTCCGCCAGTGCTTGAATGGGCCCGGAATGAATTGGAACACAGGTGAGACGGAGAAAACGGAGACCCACGGAAGAGAAAAGAAGTCTCGCGCAGAGGCGCGGCGGCGCAGAGAAAAGGATCAACATTCGGCGCCCACTGTGGGCCGACGTGAAGGAAACGCTTCTTCTCGCGCCCTGGGCCTGACTCCGAGCTAATCGCTCGGCGGATTCAGTTGATCTCACGCGACCCAGCCATTCAGGAAATGGCCGGGCTACCCCGCTTTTTAAATAGACATTCAGAAGGACGAACATTCCATGAGGTTAAGACTAGCATTTCCCTCTGATGATTGCTGTGTTCGTATTTGTCTTATATCCAATAAGTTTGGGAATTTTAGCCTACTTAGTTGGTCACAATCATATCACGACTGATACCTTCGTGACATTCGCAAAGCCATATGCGCTATCTAACAGCATCATTGATCAAAGCCCTCCTCTACACGATGCGTACATAAAATATTTGTCATTTTGTACAGACTTCTGATGATCCAATGCAGCGGAAGAAGTACTCCGAATAAAATCTCCATGCGATCAAGCTGTAATTGACAAACAAATGGGCTTTCACCGCCTGGCAGAAAAACTTGGCTTGTTGTGCGATTCAATTCACACGCTGGCCGTCTGGCCCATGGCCAGTTCCAGAATCTGTTCCTGAGACGCGGACGGAACATCATCGATCTCACCCACGATCTCGCCGTTGTGCATTACCAGAATTCGATCCGACATGCCGAGCACTTCAGGCAGTTCCGACGATATCATCAGGATTCCTTTTCCCTCAGCCGCCAGTTCATTCATCAGTTGGTAGATCTCGTGCTTGGCTCCGACATCGATGCCGCGCGTCGGCTCATCGAAGATCAGCACATCGCAATTTCTCGCCAGCCATTTGGCCAACACGACTTTCTGTTGATTCCCTCCTGAGAGGTGAGCGGCCGGTTGTTCTGAATGCGGGATTTTGATTCGCAACCGGTCCACGTAGAGACCAAACTCGGCAGACTCTTCGGACCGTTTGACAAAACCTCCTGACGAATACCGATCGAGGTTCGGCAAACCGAAGTTCTCCCGGACCGAATGTTTGAGAATCAGGCCCTGAGTTTTTCGATCTTCCGTCAAGAGCCCAATCCGGGCGGCGATCGCATCCCGGGGATGTTCAATCTTTAGTTCTCTTCCCTTCAGTTTGATGGTCCCGGAATCGCGAGCATCGGCTCCAAAGATCAGGCGGGCGGTTTCCGTTCGTCCCGCCCCCATCAGTCCGGTCAGTCCCAGGATTTCCCCACGATGCAAGGTGAATGAGACATTCCGGACAAGATCTCCTCGTGAAAGATGTTCGACTTCGAGTAACGGCTCTCCTCGTTCGACGTCGCGCGGCGGGAACTCTTCCGTCAGTTCTCGACCGACCATCATCGCGATCAACTTATCACGATTGAGTTCATCGATATTCGCTGAGCCGACGTGGGCTCCGTCTCGCAACACGGAAACGCGATCGGCAATCTCAAAAACTTCTTCGAGCCGATGGCTGATGTAAATCAGTCCCAGTCCGCGGTTCTTGAGATCCCGGATGATTTCGAACAGCCGCTCGACTTCAGCGTTGGTGAGCGCGGCGGACGGTTCGTCGAGAACGAGAATCCGCGCCTCCTGAGACAACGCCTTCGCGATTTCGACAACCTGTTGCTGGGAGACGGAGAGATCCCGACACAATGCTTCAGGATTGATGTCGACACCCATGCGTTCGAATAGGGCTCGCGCTTGTGCGGATTCGTCTCGCCGTCTGACAAAACTTCCTACGGTCGATTCCCGACCCAGGAACAGATTCTCCCGCACCGTCATCGCAGGAATCAGATTGAATTCCTGATAAATGATCGAAATGCCGGCTTTCTGCGAAGCGTGGGGAGTCGGAAAAGAGGTCTCGACGCCGTCGATCGAGATCGTTCCGCAGTTTGGTTGATGCGCGCCTCCCAACACTTTCATCAGCGTGCTTTTGCCGGCCCCGTTTTCCCCCAATAAAGCCAGAACTTCTCCGCCGTGGACTTTGAGATCGACTCCCGCGAGCGCTTTGACGCCGGGAAACGTCTTCTCGATTCCTCGCATTTCGAGCAAGGGAGACAGGGGTTCTTGCTCGTGAGGATTCATGGGGCGATCAAATTCTTAAGTCACGGGAACAGGTTCCGAACCGCCTTGCGGACGATCGGGGACGGCATCGGACTCTGTCGCGGTTTCGCCGGAACTGCTCATCACCTTCTCGCGCAGACGTCCGAGAGCCATTTGTGTCTGCATGACCAGATTAAACAGAGTCGGAACGAGGAACAAAGTAAAAATGGTGGAAACCAGCAAGCCTCCCAACACAACACTTCCCAGACCGCGATACAATTCGCTTCCGCTGCCGGGGAAGATGACCAACGGCAATAATCCCAGAACAGTCGTGGTAGTGGTCATGAAGATCGGTCGAATACGCGTGCGGACCGATTCCACAATCGCCAGATGCGGTTCCATCTCCTCATCACGGATCAGATTCAGCGATTGATGGACGATCAAAATCGGGTTGTTCACGACCGTTCCGATCAAAATCACAAATCCGAGCATGGTGAGAATATCGAGCGGCTGCAGCACGAACATGTTCAGTACGCGCAAGCCGAGAATTCCTCCCACCGCACCGAGAGGAACCGAGAGAATAATCACCATGGGATAGACCCACGATTCGAACAAGGCCGCCATTAACAGGTACGTAATCAACAGTGCGAGAAAAATATTGAATCGTAACGCCCGCCAGGTGTCCGACAATTTCTCGGCAGTCCCCGTCAATCGCATTCGATAGCCGTTTGCCAATTGACCGCTGTCACGAATCTTATCGACCACCTGAGTTTCCACGATCTCCATTGCCGACTCCAGAGGAACATCGGGAGGAGGGGTGACTTCGATGGTGATGGCTCGCTCTCTTTCGCGATGATTGATCTGTTCCGGACCGCTACCCAATTTGACGGTCGCCACAGCCTCCAGCGAAACAAGCTCTCCCGTGGGAGTGGCCACCGGTAGGGCGGCGATATCCTGTGTCTGATCGGCCAGATCTTTCTCCCCGATGATAGTCAGGTCGATTTTGTCTCCCTGATAAAAATAATCCCCCGCGTACGCTCCATCGACGAGCGCATTGACGGTGTAACCGATTTCAGTCGCCGAGAGACCCATCTCCGCTGCCTGTTCCCGTTTCGGTATCACGTGTAATTCAGGGCTGGAGAGGTCGAGACTGGGAACGGGTCGGGCTCCGGCTCCAGGAATCGCAGATCGAGAACCGCCGAAGACCTGACCACCAATGCCGACCAGTTTTGTTAATTCGGGACCGGTAATTTCAACCTCGATTTTCCGACCCCCTTCCAGTCCCTGCTCAAACAGACTGGACTGATTGGCAATCGCGAAGGTTCCCGGTAACTGGCTGGCAACTTTCGTTACCAGTCCGGTCAGTTCTCCCGCGCGCAAGGGATCGTAAGCTCGAACCCCCATGAACACACTCCGACCCCGCGCCACAAAGAACAAGTCGCCAATGGGGGGATAGTCCAATTTTTGGGCTTCGGGGCTTTCGGGATCGATATCCCAATAAGGTCTGAGACCGTCTTCGACCGTCTCTCCCATCTCCTTGAGCTGATCCAGATTGTAACCGGGGGGAGGTAACAGAATTCCAAACACGAGATTCCGATTACCGTTCGGCAGGTATTCTACCTTCGGCCAGAAGTACCAACTCAAGCCGATGGAGCAGACCACCAGAAACAGGACCGTCGCCATGCTCAGTAAGACGTTTCGTTGTACGTAGGCGTTGATCGCGGTGACCGCCTTCACAAAGAATCGTCCCAGGTTTTCGATCGGTGCGACCAAAATATCGTGTAGGAAGAGTTGCCAGCCGGGTAACTTTTCTCGTTCCTGTTCGGAAAGTCCGGTATGTTCGTCTCCATCAGTGCGAATCGCGCTGGTTCTACGGGAAAAGAGACGCGAAGCGGCGGTCGGAATGACCGTCATGGACACGACCAGCGATAACGCAACTGCACCGCTAATCGCCAGTGCGATATCGCGGAATAACTGGCCTGCTTCTTCCTGGATGAAGACAATCGGCAGAAAGACGGCAACCGTGGTGAGTGTGGAAGCGACGATCGCTCCCCAGACTTCCTGAGTTCCTTTTGTGGCGGCGGTAATCGCGTCTTCGCCGCGTGCATAACGGCTGTAAATATTCTCCAGTACGACGACTGCGTTATCGACCAACATCCCGACCGCGAACGCCATTCCCGCCAGACTGATGACATTCAGCGATCGATCCAGAGATTGTAGAATCAGGAACGTTCCAATAATACTTGTGGGAATCGCGAGACCCACCACGAGCGCACCGCGCGCAAACCAGAAACCCGCACCGATAATCACCGCCAGGGTGACCATGAATATCCAGGGAGAGATCAACATCGACGCCACGGCTGTCGCCGCAATGATGGGGACGAAAATAATTGTGCGAATTCCCAGGTGAAGAAACGACATCAACACAATCATCGTCAGCGCCCCGCCGATGAACAGGTTCTGCTGAACCAGATCGACGGAAGAATAAATGTAGTCAGTTTCGTCATATACCTGGGTGAGCGACAGGCCGCGGGCCGCAAGAACCGTTTCATTCAGCTCTTTATTGACCTGGCGTAGCCCTTCCATCACATCGAGTACGTTGGCTCCCGTCTGACGTTGGCAATTGATGGCGATACTCGAACCGCCGAATCGTCTTACCATCCCATCCGGTTTTTTGAATCCTCGTTTAACTTCCGCCACATCACGCACATAAATTGGTGCCCCGTCGCGAACCACTACCAATTGATCTTCAACGTCTTCAGGTGATTCGAACTGTGAGAGCGTTCTCACCACCCAGCGGCGTTTTGATTCCCAGAAATCACCTGCGGACGTATCTTCATTTTGTCCTCGGAGCACATTTCGAAGATCGGTAATCGTGACTTCGCGGGCCGCCAGTTTCTCCGGATCGACAATCACCTGCATTTCATCTTCCTGGCCGCCGATCACATTCGATTGGGCGACGCCGGAGACCCGCTCGAAGCGAGCTTCGATTTCGTCTTCGCAAAATCGTTTCAGGTGCATCACATTCAGGTCGGCGGGAGGCAGCAACACCTTTAAGACGGGATACTCTTCGCTGAGATCGCGAAGACGCATCATCGCCAATCCGGGATTGTGAGCTGACCTGACGCGCGCCAAGCCGTCTCTTACCTCAGGATGCTCGCGTTGAAATTCGGCCAGTTCTTCATCGCTCGGAGGTTTAGCGGAAAGAATGAACCAGGCAATTGGGCGATCCGCAGAGTTCGCCGTCGAGATGACCGGTTTGTCCGCGTCTTCCGGGTAACTGGGAACCTGTTCGAGCCGACCGATCACATCGACGACTGCTTCTTCCATCTTCGTCCCGACCAGGAACTCCAGCGTGACTGTTCCTTTGGAATCGGTTGATTCAGAAGACATCTTCGTGATGCCTTCCACGTTTTTCAGTTGTTCTTCCTGCTCGACGATAATTTCCTGTTCGATTTCCTGCGGACTGGCTCCCGGCCAACGGGTTTCTACAGTAATCGTGGGAGTCTGCACCTCGGGCGTTAACTGCATCGGCATCCGCATCAGCGCAACGGTTCCGAAGAGCGAAACGAGCAACACGCCCACAGAGACTTTAATCGGGCTGCGGACAAAAAAGGAAATCAAATTCATATCGGCACTTGAGTCCCGGCAGGAGAATCACTGAGGTTCCAAAAGTCAGACAGTCAGAAGTTTCTAGTTCCTGGTATCAGTTCTGGTGACTTGGGAAGCATTCTCTTTGGTTTGCTCTTTAAATCCTGATTCAGGCTTCTCGGTATTCAGTCCAGTGACTTTCACAGCGGCCACCCCTTGCATGCGTTCGTTGCCTTGCGTGACGACGAGGGTCTTCTTTTTCAGTTTGTCCTTGGGATCGATGGGAGAGACGACCATGAAATTATCGACGGCGATCCCCGTCTCCACAGCAATAGGTCGCGGTTTACCGGTCTGATTCTTGTCAGTCGCTCCCTCAATGACGTAAATGACCGGGGTCGATCCACCGAGAGTAATCGCATCTTTGGGGACGATGTAGGCGAGTAAACCTGGACTCGTTGGAAGCTTTACTTTGGCGAGCATTCCAGCTTTCAATACCGGTACGCCTTTGTGAATCTCGTTCGCCAATCGGATTTTGACGGGGAACGTACGGGTTTTGTAATCCGCACGAGGAACAATCAGTTCCACAATGCCGTCCCGGGGTGATTCCTCCGCCAGCGAGGGAATATCCACTTTCACCTTCTCACCACGCTCGATGAAATTGATTGCAGATTCAAGCACATTCACTAGGACATCGACCTCATCAAGGGCCGCTACCTCGGCGACCGGGTCACCCCGATTCACCCAAGCCCCGGCTTCGGTAAATTCTTTCACAATATAGCCATCAAATTTGGAGCGGATGGTGTACTTCTTCAATTGATCCTGAAGCTTCTCGACGACCTTCGCCTGCATATCTCGTCGGGCTTTGGCGATGGCTATGTCTTCCACTCGGGGGCCCTCCTCAGCAAGAGCGGATGCTTCCTTTCTCTCATTGTAGACCTGCTTAGCCTGCTCCCATTTATACTTGGCTTCCTGCAATTCTCGCTCGGTCACCGCACCACGGTCGCTCAATTTCTTTATACGGTTGTATTCCTTCTCGAGAAAATCCCTGACCTCCCTTGCCGCTTCCTTTAATGCTTCTGCCTGTCTGATCTCCTCAGGCAAATTGCCTTTATCGAGTTTCATATACTCTTCGTGCAATGCGACGCATTCCTTTTGCGCGGCTTCAATTTCTAACTCGATTGTCGCCGTCAGCACCTGGGCAATAATCGACCCCGAATCGAATTCGTCAGACTCCTCAGTTCCATCCTGCTGTTCTGAAGTGCCTTGGCAACATTCCGGGACCTCTGAGTCTTTCTGATCTGAATCCTTTTTCTTGGGAAAGACCTGGGCTGAGACACGGTCCCCTTCATCCACCCGTAATTCGATAACTCTGCCATCCACAGCACTTCCGACGATCGCCGTTTTAGTCGGGACAACCGTTCCCACAAATGTCTGAGTGCTTTGCACCTTGCCGTACAGAATCGGAGCCGCAGTCACCGGCGAAGGAGGAGGATCCGAGCTCTGTTGAGCCGATGAAACCTTGGTCGAAAGGACGAGCAGGATGACCGAGAATCCAAAGAGGACAGTATGACGTGTCAATCTCAGTGGCTGAGAGAGGATACTCATGGATGGACTTTCATTCGAAAGCAATTAGGAAATGTGAAGTTAGGGGGCTTTTGCGGAGTCTATTAGCATACGAAATGTTAGCTGGCTAACCATAGGTATCTCTGTGAGAATTCCCTTTCGATAGCGATTTTTATCGTCATGATCCGGATAAAGAGGTGGTACCGAAGGGATTGGCACACGTTTCCCCCAGGTTTTCCCGTATCTTTTCGCACACATTTTGAAACATGGCGAGTTCCTGTTGAGAAATTCCCCGAGTCGCTAATTCGCGTACTTCGTGACAGCAGTCAACCATGCGTCCCCAAACCGCTTGAGCTTTTGCGGTCGGGCGGATCAGTTTACGGCGTCGATCCTGGGTGCAACTTTCCCGAGTCAACCAGTCGTCTCGCTCCATTCGACTCAAGACCCCCACCAGCGTGGGAGCTTCAATTCCCAGCATATCGGCGAGCTCTACCTGCGGGACGTCTTCACCTTTCAATGCGAGGCAAGCCAGCACTTCCCACTGTCGTAAGGTGATATCCTCATCCGCCAATCGAGCGGCCACAGCTCGCCGCAGAGCCTGATTCGTTAATGCAATCCAACAGCCGACACTTTCATCGAAGTCGTATTGCAGCATTGCCTCGCATCTCCTGTGCAATGATTTTAAGGGGCTCGATCGATTTTATGGCGTGTCGCTGAATGAGGCAAGCTTGTCTTTCACAATGCAAAAAACTGAGTGGTATTTGCACTCCGGGAATTTTCGTATCATTAGTCTCCATCAATGCTTATGCTGTTGAAAATGACGGCGAGTGAAAAAATCAACCTGCTGAAAGGGTTCTCTGATGGAAGATGCAGTTCAAATGTCGAAAATGATTACCGGAGCCTGGGTTTCGCAGTTGGTGTATGTCATCGCCAAGCTCAAAATCGCCGATCTGATCGCGGAAGAACCAAAAACCGCCGAAGAAGTTGCCGGACTCACCGACACCCAACCGGACATGATGTCCCGTTTTCTCAGGGCCGCAGCCAGTGTGGGGCTCTTTGCCGAAAATGACGAACATCAATTCGAATCAACACCTCTGGCGGAGACTTTGCGATCCGACCTGCCACACAGTCAGTGGGCGCTGGCGATCATGATGGGGGAAGAGCATTATCGCTGTTGGGGGGAACTGCTGTATTCGCTGGAGACCGGCAAAAAATCATTCGACAAACTCTACGGCCAGCCGGTTTTCGAATATCTCGGCGAACATCCCGAAGCGGCCAAAATATTCGACGCTGCGATGACCAGCGTTCACGGACGCGAATCTCTCCCGATGGCGAAAGCGTACGACTTCTCTCAATTCGGATCGCTGGTTGATATTGGAGGCGGAAACGGATCTCTGCTGGCGACGATCCTGGGAGAACACGGTTCCGTTAACGGGGCCATCTACGATTTACCCAATGTCATCAAACGAACGCGCGAATCATTGGCTTCTTCGCCGGTGGCCGATCGGATCGAACTGATCTCCGGAAGCTTCTTTGAATCGGCTCCCGAAGGTTACGACTGCTATCTCATGCGGCACATCATCCATGACTGGACCGATGAGGAGTGCGGCATCATTTTGCAGAACTGTCACGCCGCCATGCCCGATGGAGCAAAACTGCTGGTCGCGGAAAGTGTGATTCCGCCGGGAAACGAACCGTTCTTCGGCAAGCTGCTCGATTTGACAATGATGCTCATCCCCGGCGGTAAAGAACGGACCGAGGAAGAGTATCGCAAGTTATTCGCCGAGAATGGTTTTACCTTAACGCAAGTCGTCCCGACCGAAACGGAAGTCAGTTTCGTGGAAGCGGTGAAGGCGTAGAAGAGAATTCAGACCGAGTCGCGAGTTCGCCACGAAAAAAGCCCAGAGCGAAACTCTGGGCTTGCGAATAGATATCTTTCGGCGTCTCCGCAAACGGAGCGGTGCCGAGATCGCTTAACGATTCCATTCTTTGATCATCGAGGCGATGCGTTCTTTATTAAAGTTCTTGGGAACCTCGTAATCTTGATTCGCCATCAGATCGTCCACAGTCGGCGAGGGAGATGAAATGCCGCTTTCCGGGACATCGACATGAGCGGTCCAGGCGATGGCGTTCAAGACCAGCTTGCGGAACTGGTCGTTCCCCCAGTTCCAATGGAAATGGCCGCCGGTAAAACCGAATCCACGACCACCATCGGGACGTTCCCGCGCCCAGGCCATGTGCTGAGGAACGCCGTTGGCGACCGCTTCGCGAACGAAAGGATTACCGCTGTGCGGACCATCGGGACGAGTCAATGTCGAATCGGGAGGGAGGTCGGTCAGAATCGGAGTCACCCCTTCCATATCCTCGCGAAATCGCATGTGGTAGTACCATTCGTCATTGATGGTGAACGGCTTCACCCCGTTGGTGATGGGGTGATTGGGGAGCTGATCGTAAGTCGCGTCCCAATGGGGATTCACGGACCAGTCGGCTTCGAAGTATCCCCCGGTCCAGTCGAGAAACGCGTTGCCTGATTTTCCTTCCGGCACTTCGACACCGTAGTGGAGACAAACGATGCCAACCCCTTCTGCGGTCAATTCGTTGAGTTCGTCGATGTGCTCGTTGAACGGATGACGTCCGCCACCGTCGGCGTAGATCACAATCGAATCCGCTCCGTCAAAAACAGACGTATCGCTGGGCCAGCCGTTGGTGACCACTTCGGTTTCTATCGGGAGACCGCTGTTTTCCAAAGCCTCGGCGAGCAGCATGCAGCCCGCTTTGTGTTCGTGAGAACCATAGCCGTGACTCGGACGACCGGCAATCAGAACCACTTTATGTTTGTCAGTCTGCGAAGTTTCTTTCGTGGCGGGGAGATGACGGATTTTGATGTCTTTGAATTGAACGGTCATCGCCGGTCCTCGGTGTAATTGCAAGGCGATCACGCCATCCGCGCGACGCTGCTCTTTGTCCGAATCGATGCACTCGGCAGTTTTCACACCATTGATGTAATGGGTGAAGTGGTACCCATCGGCCACGATGCGATAAGTGTTCCAGTCTTCCTTTTTGATCTTCGACTGAATCTCCTTAGTGTCCCCAAAAGTCTCCAGAACTTTCGGTTTGTGATTGTCGCCGATCTCCGTCTTTTGTCCTCGGAGAGCGAGAATGCCTCTGAATTTTTCTCCATAGAGAATCCCCGAATAGGTATCACCCGCTTCGAGATCCCCCTGATAGCCACCGACAATGTGTTTTTCTTCATCAACCACGAAGCTGCGGTATTGAATTCCGCTGTTGCCGTTGACGATCTTGTACTGACAGGTGAGTTCAAAATTCCCCGGCTTTCCACCTTCCCAGATGATGAAGATGTTGTGTTTGAGATCTTCGGGGGCATTGGTACGACCGGTAATACATCCGTCTTCCACCGACCAGAATTTGGGATCGCCGTCCCAGTTTTTCAGGCTCTTGCCGTCAAAGATGCTGACCCAACCATCTTCGTCGGCAGCGTAAGCGGTCGTGGAGAGGCAAACTCCGGCAACCGCCAGAATTATGCCCAGAAATGCAATGTGTGAAAACTTCATGGATGACCTCGGTCTCGGGTGAATGTGTGGAGATTTATTGGAAGGTGGGAATCATTGTTTCTATTCTGGATGGAAAGAACCTCTTATTTCAACAGACCGTCTGTAAAATTTCCGAAGGACATGCTGATGATCGCTCGCCATTTTTCAGAACTCGGGTGCCTGTTTCTGGGAATTCTGACGCTCCTGGCCCCTCAATTGGGCGCCGCTGAGAACCGTCCCCCGAATCTCGTCTTTATTATGGTGGACGATCTCGGCAAAGACTGGATCGGCTGTTACGGGGCCGACGGCATCGAGACTCCGCACATTGACTCCCTCGCCGATCAGGGCCTGAAGTTTCACAATGCCTATTCGATGCCTCAGTGTACACCGACGCGAACGACATTATTGACGGGGCAATATCCGTATCGAACCGGCTGGACCAATCACTGGGATGTCCCTCGTTGGGGCGTCGGTTACTTCGACTGGGAGAAGTACACGACCTTTGCCGAACTGTTGAAAAATGCCGGCTACAAAACTGCTATCGCGGGGAAATGGCAAATTAACGACTTCCGCGTCGAACCGAACGCGTTGGAGAAGCACGGCTTCGACGACTGGTGCGTCTGGACCGGTTACGAAGCCGGTAATCCGAAATCCGCCGAACGATACTGGGATCCTTACATACACACGCGGGCAGGCTCCAAAACGTACCAAGGGGAATTCGGTCCCGACATTTATTGCGATTTTCTGGTGGAGTTCATTCAGAAAAATCGGGACCAACCGCACATGGTCTACTTTCCGATGGCACTGACTCACGGTCCTCTCGTCCACACACCCGATGAACCCAAAGCTTCCACCAAATTCGAAAAACAGAAAGCGATGGTTCGCTATACCGACAAATTAGTCGGGCGGATCGTGAAGACCTACGACCAGCTGAAACTCCGTGAAAATACAGTCATCATCTTCACGACCGATAACGGCTCGGGAGGGGGCGTGCGTGGAACGGTGAACGGTGTTCGTCCTAGCGGAGGGAAAGCTTCCAATTACGAAGGAGGTATCTGCGAACCGTTTATTGTCTCGCAGCCGGGAACCATCGAATCGGGAGCCGAGACCGACGCCCTGGTCGATTTCTCCGATCTGTTGCCGACGTTTTGCGAATTGGGTGGGGCGAACGTTCCCGCCGATCTCACGATTGACGGTCAGTCATTCGCACCGCTGCTGCGGAGCGATGCAAAGGACTCTCCCCGGAATTGGATTCTTGCGATGGGGCATGGTGCCGGTACTCAGGATGAACAGGGTGTCCGCGGCCGTACCGATTACTTCCATCGCGTGCTCCGCGATAAACGATACAAGGTCTGGACCGACGACCATGGAAAGATCGTCCAATTGTTCGATCTGAAGAAAGATCCCGGTGAACAACGAAACCTGATCGAGGAGCCACCTCCCGCGGCGAAGGAGCCCTTGCAGAAATTCCGCTCGGTACTGGCGGCCATGCCCGAGAAAGATGCACGACCACTCTATCGTCCGCGCGGTTCTCTACCGTGGGACAAACCTGAGAAACGATCGAAACGTCAAAAGGCAAATTGACATCACGGAAAATGTTTATTTTCGAGCATGAAAAACGGCTCTCCGATCAAATCGGAGAGCCGTTTGGATTTCAATTTCTCAACATGCTGTTAAGCCAGTTCGGCAATCAGTTCGATTTCGACGGAGATGTTGCCTGGAAGCGATCCCATGCCGACTGCCGATCGAGCGGCGCGGCCATCTTCGCCCCATAGTTCGACGAACAGTTCGCTGCAACCGTTAATGACGCTGGGATGTTCAGTGAAATCAGGTGCTGCGTTGACCATCCCGAGCACTTTGACGATCTTTTTCACTTTGTCGAGACTACCGAGTTGGTCTTTCATGGTCGCGAGCAGCGCGAGCCCCGTTTGCCTGGCAGCGGCTTTTCCTTCTTCCTGGGAAACATCGCTGCCGACTTTTCCGGTAAACATCGTGCCGTCTGGTTTCAGCGGTCCGTGACCGGAGAGGTAAATAAGATTACCGGTCTGGATCATCGGGCTATAGACTCCGGCCGGTTTGGGGGCGGGAGGAAGTTCGAGACCGAGTTCGGCAAGTTTGGCGTCTGCACTCATAATGAAAACTCCTGAGGGTGAGGTAATTCGAGGGTCTAGTTGGCGAGTGTCAGAAGTTTAATCAAAAATGGACCTGAAATCCCGTCTCACGGCGAGTTTTTCGAGTCGGGAACGTGGGGCTTTCCGGCTCAGACGGTTACACTTAGCCACAACATACGATCACAGACGACTGGATAACGCGATGGAAACCGTTCAGGGACATCTTTACGACTACCCGAAGTATTACGATTTGATTTTCGGATCGGATTGGAAAGCCGAGTTTGATTTTCTCGAAGACGTGTTCGAAAAACATACCCAGCGAGTTATCGAACGATTGTTCGAACCGGCGTGCGGGACCGGACGCTTGTTGATCAAATTTGCCCAGGCGGGATACCAGGTTGCCGGCAACGATCTGAATCCCAAAGCGATCGAGTATTGCAACGCCCGGCTCGAACGTCACGGTTTCGCTCCCTCGGCGGTCGTCGGGGATATGACCGAATTCACGGTCAGGAAAAAATTCGATGCAGCGTTCAATACCATCAATTCATTTCGTCACATCGGAACGGAACAAGGGGCGGTCGGACATTTGAAATGTATTGCCGACGCTCTTTACAAGGGAGGGCTCTACGTTCTGGGGCTACATCTCACGCCCACAGTAGGTCCTCCAATTCAATCTGAATCGTGGTCGGCACAGAAAGGAGCTCTGTGTGTTAATTCGCATATGTGGTCCATCGAACTCGACCTCAAAAAGCGGAACGAGCATCTCGGCATGACGTTCGATATCTATACGCCGAAAAAACAGTTTCGGCTGGAAGATCGCATGGATTACAGAACCTACACTGCGAAGCAGTTTGCGGCGCTGTTGAAGAAGGTGCCCGAACTGGAAACCGTCGAAGTGTATGACTTTTCCTATAACATCGATGAGCCGATCGAAATTGGCCCGACCAGCGAGGATGTCGTCTTCATTTTACGCAAGCGATAAGCGGGTGACTCGCGACTTATCGACACAGAATCTATACTGTCGTTACAGACTTGAACACCAAGCACGCCGGAAGAGTTATGTCAGCACTGGAAATCGTTCATTATCCGCATCCTGCCCTTCGCTGGAAATCAAAACCGATTCAGCGGATCGATTCCGAACTGCGGAAAACGGTCGCCGCGATGTTCGAATTGATGTACGAATTCAAGGGGATCGGTCTGGCCGCCAATCAGGTAGCGTTGCCGTATCGTCTGTTTATTGTGAATCCGACCGGCGATCCGGATGAGAAAGATCAGGAGATCGTTTTCATCAACCCCGAGATCTCCCAACGAAAAGGAAGCATCGAGGGTGAGGAAGGATGTTTGAGTTTGCCCGATGTTTACGGCCAGGTCCGCCGGGCGAGTGATATCGTCGTCGATGCCTTCGACCTCTCCGGGCAAGGGTTTCAATGCACGCTGGACGATCTTCCCGGTCGTGTGGTGCAGCACGAATTCGATCATCTCGAAGGGGTGATGTTTTTCGACCGTATGCAGCCGGATGGTGTGTCGGAGATTCAGGCCAAGATCGACGATTTCGAGCATGTTTTCCGACAGTCACAAAAGGCGGGAGACACTCCCTCTGACGAAGAGTTAAAAAAACGCCTGAAGGCTTTGGAACATTGAAAACGAGTCCTGGAAGGATCATGTTTTGAGCTTAAACGTTGTCATGATGGGTACGGGAGAGTTTGCGCTGCCCGCGTTTCTTGCCCTATGCGATTCCGGACATCAGGTCGTCGGGCTCTTTACGCAACCGGATCGGACGGGACGCGGCCATCATTCCCATCAACCGCATCCGATGAAGGAGGCCGCACTCGAACGGAACATACCCGTCTTCCAGCCGGACAACGTCAATACCCAACAGTCACTCGACGAATTGCGAGACTTGAAGGCGGATGTTTTTATCGTGGCGGCTTACGGCCAGATTCTGAAGCCGGAATTACTCGATATCCCGCCTTTGGGGGCGTTCAATATTCACGGGTCGCTGCTACCCAAATATCGCGGAGCCTCTCCGATCCAATACGCAATACTTCACGGAGAGACAGAAAGCGGAATCACCATCTTCAAGATCGAACCGAAACTCGACGCCGGTCCCATGATTCGCAAAGACGCGATTCCCGTCGGTCCCGATGAGACAGCGGGAGAGCTCCACGATCGATTGGCGCAACTGGGGGGAGAGGTCATCGTGGCGACTGTCGACGAGATTGAATCCGGAAGTCTGGAACCGCTGCCTCAAACGGAATCGGAGACGGTTTACGCTCCTCGACTGAAAAAAACCGACGGCATCATCGACTGGACGCGATCCGCGAAACAGATTCACGATCACATACGCGCCTTTCAACCCTGGCCGAAGACGTTCACCTGGTTTCAGCACGCCGATCAAGAGCCGCAACGACTACTCATCCATAAAACCGAAGTCTTCGATCAGCCCACCCCCGATTCACCGGGAGCGATTTTCTCCGCCGATGAAACTCAGGTGCTCGTCGCAACAGGTAACGGCATTCTGAATATCATCGAGTTACAGCCGGAAGGCAAACGCCGCATGGCGGCGAGCGACTTCATGCACGGACACGCATTGCAACCGGGTGACCGCTTTGAGACTCCTCCCTCACAGCAGGCCTAACAGCCCGTTGCTAAGACTACTTTCCATTCACGAACTGAAGTTGCGCGGTTGATTCACCCAACATCAGTTTGAGTGGATGGGGACCGCGTTCACTGAGATTCACGGCGAGCGAAATTCGATGCACTCCCGGTTCGAGATCGAGCTTGATTGAGGGAGCGACTTCGGTGGGAATTTCATCCACCCACAAGGTGAGTCCTTCGGGAGAGTCAAAAATCAGTTCGGCAGTTCCCGCTGACGAGACGTTGACTTCCGTCCGAACAAATGCCATCGCATCCTGAGAACGGATCGGCTTCACTCCCCCGCGCCCCGGTTTCGAACCGAAGTTGTAATTCAGCATATCCTCATAAGGGAGAGAACCGTTGACCTGGGCGTATTCCGTTTTCCAGGTTAATTCCGGAGCGGAGGTTGCCGTCACGCCGAACCCTTTGCGGCGTAGTTGGTATCGGGAGTCGTTATCGGGAATCAGCACTTGCCATTTTCTTGCAAGCGGTGTTTTGACGACTGCGTAATCCCCCAGTTTCCCCAGTTCGGAGAGAAAACTGACGAGATGGACGAGTTCTTCCTCGGTTAGTTTTTCGGTCAGTCCGGCGGGCATAATGGAAGCCCCATCGGCTTGTTCTTCGATCGCATCGAGAGCGATGCGAATTTCCTTGTCTTCCGCGTCTCGCAGAACGAGTTCCCGATCGGTTTGTCGAAGTTTGATTCCGCTGTAGGTTTTCCCTTCATCGGTCACGACGATGACGGTGTGATAGTTTTCTTTCACTTTGGCGTTCGGATTCAACAACGATTCGATGATGTAATCGACCTGCGCACTCGCACCGAGAGAAATCAAATCCGGACCGACCTTCCCGCCGGCTCCCCCGATCGCATGACACTTGAAACAGGAGATCGATTCGCGTCGGAAAATTTGCTCGCCCTGAGCGGGGTCGCCTTTTTCCGTAACCAAAGTGACCATACGGTTTATTTCTTCCGGGGAGAGGACTACGGGGCCGGCTTTGATCTTGCCCGCTTTAGCGAGCCCCTGTTCCAATTGCGGAAACTTACGACCGGAGGCGGAAATCACTCTGAGGGCGCGTTTGGCGGTGTCGCCGGGAAGAGTTGCCTCGCTGACCGCGTTGAGCAACGCTCCGGGACCGTTCTTCTGACGTAGCAGCACGTTCATAATGCCTTCGACGGGAACCTCGTCTGAGTCCGATTGCCAGAATTCCACCGCCAGTTCGGCGGTTTTTCCGGCGGCAGAAGAAGCGAGAGCCGTGATTGCGGCTTCGCGAACGGATAACGGAGCTTCAGACTGCCGGGCGATGGGAACGAGGACAGGTTGCAGATTTCCTCCCAAACGCCTCAATCCGTCGATGGCGGCGATCCGAGTCTCGTCAGATTGGCCGGATTGGGCCAGGGTCTGTAATGCGGCGCGCGTGGATTCAAGTTTCCAGGACCCCGCCGCTCGCGCGGCGGCTTGTTGCAGAGAGGCTTCATCGGAATTCAGCCATTCGGTCACTGCATCGAGCGATCCGTTTGGTTTGACATTCCGATTTTCGGCGGCGTCGATGAGCGATTCCAGCAAGGAGACTTTGCGTGCTACGGGAGTCGCATCTGCTTTCACCGACGCCAGCAGCAACGCCAGATCCTGAGGCTGCCCGAGTGAGGCAATCGCCGACTGGATATCTTCGCGTTGTTTTGGAGAGAGTTTTTCCGAGTCGAGGAGATCCACGAGAGGTTTGACGGAGACCGATTGTCCCAGTGTCTGATAGGCGAAAATCAGATGGGCCGGATTTCCGTTAAAGTTAAGTCGTCCCGCTTGCAATTCGGGTAACCAGACATCGCGAAGTTCGCGAGCGGTCAGCCAGAGACTGTAGTCGAGATATTGATCGACCGGTTTATCGAGGGCGTTCAAAGCGATCTCGAACGAGCGAGCTTGAGGAATCTGCCCCAAAGCGCGAACCGCTTCGAGTCGCACGCGCGGGTATTCATCACCGACTGCTTCCGCCAGCAAATCCAGCGGGTCGTTAATTCTGTTCCGCCAGGCTCCCAGAACGCGGACGGCAGCAGCCCGTACCTCGGGAGTTTCGGAAACAAGACAGCGTTCCAACAATCTCCGGTCGGGAGTGTTGGCGGCTTGGTAGGTCCAGAGTCCTTCCAGCAAATGACGTTCGAATTCCGGATGATTGGGATCGAGTTGAGAAACCCAAGCGTTCAACGAGGAGAGGATCCCCGCTTCCAGGTGCCGTTCCCGCAAAAGTCGCTTGGCGTGTGTGCGGGTAAATTCTTCCGGCGATTTCAGAAAATCGAGCAGTTCTCCCGTCGAGGCTTCGGCAAGTTTGGGTGGCGCCACCAACGGAGCCCCTTTGCGAGTCACACGCCAGATGCGTCCGTGAGTGTGATCTCGTCGCGGATCGCGGAAATCGACTTCGCCGTGCTGAATGATCGGGTTGTACCAGTCGGCGATGTAGATCGCTCCGTCCGGTCCCATTTTGACGTCGATGGGACGAAACGCGACGTGATCCGACTTGATCACTTCTTCCTGCTCGCGAGAGGCAAAGCCGGCGCCGTCATCGGTGACCTTGAATCGGCAGACGCGATGTCCGCGAAAATCGTTCGTCACCATCGTTCCTTGCCAGTCTTCGGGGAGATGGCGTCCGCTCACAATTTCCAGACCGCAGTGTTTCGGAGAACCTGGATTCAAACCTCGCACAATCCGATCAGCACCGACGGCGGTAAAGTAATAGGCCCGAGGAATGATGTAGTTGATCCCTTCTCCTCCCGCCCCGTCCGTCGCGAAGGATTGGCCGTACTTATCGAAATGATGTCCCCAGCTATTCACCAGGCCTCGCATGAAGACTTCCGCTTCCATCGTTTCGGGGCGAAATTGCCAGATACCGCCGCCGTTAAGACGTTTCACTCCATAGGGAGTTTCCAGGTGAGAGTGGATGTAAATCGATTGATTGAAATAGAGCAGCCCGTCAGGTCCCCAGCGCAGCGTATGCAGAATGTGGTGAGTATCCTCGGTGCCGAATCCGGACAGAATGACGCGCGTGCGATCCGCTTTGCCGTCACCGTCATTATCGGACATGTGCAGCAGTTCGGTGCTGTTGGCGACGTACGCGCCGCCGTCGCCGGGAATGACGCCCGTCGGGATCAATAATCCATCCGCGAAGACGGACGTCTTTTCCGCGACGCCGTCGAGGTCGGTATCCTCCAGGATCAAAATCTTATCCGTCGCTTCTTGTCCCGGCTCGATTTGCGGATAGACCTCGGAACTGGCGACCCACAATCGCCCTCGTTCGTCGAAGTTCATCTGAATCGGTTTCGCCAACAAGGGATCCGCCGCGTACAGATTCACTTCAAACCCCTCGGCGAGGATGAAGGTTTCCTGTTCGAGTTTCGGATCGGGCGGCGGAATCTTTTTCAGATCGCGTTGCGCGAATCCTTGAGACGTGAGTGACAAAACCAGCGTGAAGATCAAAAAATGAACTCGCGAAGACATCGTGAGTGTCCTTATTGAGAACTTGAAACAATCGAAGAAGGAAAAGGAGGACGAGGCCGATCAGTTCGCCGGTTGCAGGAGAACTTTATAGGTTGCCGGTTGACTCAACTCGCGAATCAACTGTTCCTGCTCATCCACCAGGGGATCGAACTGAGGGATTTCTTTCGCGTTTTGACCTTGTTCGTGTTTTCGGAACAGGAACAGGTACGTCACGTTTTGAGGCCGCCAGCGGTGAAAATAGAGCTCGTTCTTTTTAACGATGGCCGCTCGCAGTCGATCAAAATGCTGATAGTCGATCGGATAGAGCGGGATACCGCCAGCCCATTGTTCGTCCGAGAGCGAGAGGACCTCGTCTCCGTTTGCCATCAATTTGTAGCGTCCCTGGGCCAGTCCTTTCACAGTCATGGTGACTGACGGCACAAAGGCGCCCGGCAGGAGCGTCCGGGGAAGTTTCAGTTCCTGAGCCTCACCGGCAGCGTTCAACGTGATATTTTTCGTCTTTTCGGGGCCCACCAGTTGGTGACGAATGACTTGTGCAATCACTTTGTAGCCAAATGCGTTCAAATGAACCCCGGTGTCCGTCAGGTATTCACCCGGCGTGGCAATGGGGGCCTCCGGACTTCCCAAGGGAGCTTTACTTCCCAGCGGTCCGGTCAAATCGACAAATCCGGCGTTTCGCTTCGCAGCCAGATCTTCGATGGCATCTCGATATAGTTGCGCTTTGTCGTTGTATTCTGCTGGATCGGGATGTCGTTCGCTGAACACTAAATGATCGAGTGGAGAGATCAAGACGTATCGGGCTCCCGTCGGTTGCAGGTCGTCCAACAGTTTTTCGTATTGTTTGAGGAACGCTTCCAGGCCGGCTTCTCCTGCGTAGGCTTCATTCGCACCGTAGTAGAAGAGAATGACGGTCGGTTCGAGTCCTTTGACCTGATCGATCATCCGTTTGTAGCCTTCAGCAGGCGGATCGAAAATGCCGCGTGATTCAGCCCAGACGGTGTCTCCGCTCCAGCCTAGATTGCGGAACGTGACCTGCTTCCCCTGTCCGGCGAGTGCCGCTGTCAACTCGGCTTCCAGATACCCGTACCGCTGTGCGCGTTCGATGAACGTGCTCCCCAGCAGGACGACTTTGTCGCCGTCCTGAAATTCGAAATCGGCAGCCGAAACAATTGACGGAACGGTGACAATGAACGCAAACATCGAGAGGACGACCGCGAAGGCCGAACGTGAGACAGTCATCAGGAAATCCTTGTGTGTGAAGCCGCTTACTATAGTCCTCCAGTAGACGCGGAGCGGCTATCGGAAGTCAACCGGCAGTCAGGAATTTGCCGTGCGGTCGGACAACAGGATCAAACAGGATCGGGGTCACGAAATCCCAGCCAAAATGGGTTCGCCGATCTGCCAGCGAGCACCGTCACGAATGACCTGTCGGTAAAGCGTATCGCGTTCCACCGGTTCGCGTCCCGCTTCGCGGATCAGTCGATGAAGATGCTCGACGGTCTGGCCCTGAGGCGTTTTCGCCCCGGCATCGTGGTAGATAATTTCGTGCACAACAGTGCCGTCGATATCATCGGCCCCGTAACTGAGAGCCATCTGGGCGATTTGCTCACCCAACATGATCCAATATGCTTTGATGTGATCGAAGTTGTCCAGCATCAGGCGAGAAAGGGCAATCATCCGCAGATCCATCACACCAGTCGGCTTAGGAATGTGCGACAGGTTGGTATTTTCCGGATGAAAGGCCAGGGGGATGAATGTCTGGAATCCGCCTGTTTTGTCCTGTTGTTCTCTCAGGCGTATCAGATGGTCGATGCGATGTCGGGCTTCCTCCAAGTGACCGTACAACATCGTGGCGTTGGTTTTCAGGCCGAGTCTGTGGGCGGCGTCATGCACGTCGAACCAGACTTTGGTATCGGCTTTGTGTTCGCAGATTTTCTCGCGAACTTCAGGATCGAATATTTCCGCTCCCCCTCCCGGCATACTGCCGAGCCCCGCGTCGATCATCTCCTGGAGGACCCATTCGATCGACTGTTTGGTGAGATGAGCAAACCAGCCAATTTCGACCGGTGTCCAGGCTTTGATGTGAATCTCGGGCCAGGTTTCGTGGATGACTCGAATCACATCCAGATACCAGTCGAACTTTTTCAGATGGTGTAGCCCGCCGACGACATGGATCTCAGTGGCTCCCTGTTGGCGAGCTTCTTCCACACGTTCGCGGATCATCGCTTCGTCAAAGGTGTAGGCCTTCTCCGCTTTCAAGTCAGCTCGAAATGCGCAAAAATCGCACCGGTAGACGCAGACATTCGTGGGGTTGAGATGAATGTTGGTGTTGTAGTAGGCGAAATTGCCGTTCTTCTGCTCGCGGACAATGTTGGCGAGTCGTCCGAGATCGTGTAGATCGGCTTGTTCATCGAGGAAGAGACCTTCCTCGAAGGAGAGACGCTCGCCAGCCTGAACTTTTTGTTCGATGATGGGGAGTAAGTCGGTCATGTTCGCGATTTCTATGAAGTGGAGCGTTTTATTGCCGTCAATTTTAGACGGAACGCGTTCGGATCACCACTGTCTCATTATTGTAAGAACCGCTTTTTCTCCGTGGAATTCACCTCCGAAACAGGAAATCTTCCCCCGTTCAACGGATCGGCGAAAGATGATCCCAAGCGTTCCTGATGTCTCCCAATAAAATAACCCTGGCCGGTAAAATACCGACCAGGGTTTTCTCACAGCGGGAGAGTCTAATCTTCGACCGTGAGGAGAATTGCTTCTCTTGATTCCTCAGGCTTCAGCATCGGCTTTGGGAGGATTGTCCGGTGTCGGAGTCGGCTTGGCCGATTCCTGTTGAATTCCGGATGGACTATTGCAGGGATCGCAATTCGAAGTCGGGCAGACCTGAACCGGGACCATCTTGCAAACCGTGTAGGGGACCTGTTTCTGCACGCATTTGGCAACCATTCGCGTGCAGGTCACGTCTTCGGTGCAAGGCACCATTTTGCAAACTCGTTCGGTCACCGTATAAGGAACTTTGCGAGTCGTGCAGACGGGAACTTTGCAGGTTTTCTGTTCGCAAACCATTTTGCAGGTTCGCACCGGAACCTTACAGGTTTTTTGTTCGCAGACCATTTTGCAGGTTCGCACCGGAACCTTGCAAGTTTTCTGTTCGCAAACCATACGACAAGTGCGGTATGGAACTTTGCAAACCTGGACTTCCGGCACCATCTTGCAGACAGTCACATTGACGGTTTCGGTCACTTGTCGCGGGACGACTTTGCACACCTTCACCGGGCAGTTTTGTCGAACCACTTCGGGACGCATCACAGTACAGTTGTAGGTTTCCTGAACGACGTTCGGACACCAACTCCGTTTGGTCGTGCAAAAACCAGGCGTCTGGACCATTTGGATTCGCGGACCATAGCAGGTTTGCACGCAGCGCGGAACGCACGGTCCCGGATGGTAAACCTTTTGACTAACCCACTGCCCTCGATCGACGCACCGTGTTTTCTGAACGGTGTGAGGACGCATTACCGTATAACAGCGTTCGACATTCACGGTTTCTTCAACACGATCCATGACGGTTTTGCAAACCTGACGTTGAACCACTTCCGTCGTCGGTTTCATCACGGTTCGGCGGACCTCCCGCTCGCAGGTTTCCCAGACTGGACGCTGTACCGTGTAGTTCTTTTCGACGTAGCTCGTTTCGTAAACCGGACGTTGCACGGTGTACGACTTTTCGACGTAGCTCGTTTCGTAAACCGGGCGTTGCACCGTGTAGTTCTTTTCGACGTAGGCGGTTTCCGTCACGTCTCGATAGCAGGTCACTTCCTTGTTTTCCCAGGTTGGTTTGTAGGTAGTCCGCTGAACGGTGTATTGTTCCGGTTCGTAAACCGTTTCCTGAACGGTCCTGTAGCAGGTTTGACGCTCGACCTTGTAGGACGTGTAACAGCAGGTCGGTTGGCAAGGCTGTGGACAACATCGATAGCTGGTGGCTCCGCAGTACCAACCTGCTTCGGCTGATCCTCCGCTCAAACAAGCCAGAGCCATCACCGTGGTGGCGATGAAACTTCTCATAACATTCTCCCGTTTCAAATGTGTCTCTCGGTAATCGTGGTTTCGACTCTGTCCTGCCGTGATCCCCATTATGAACAAGATCCTCACAGCAAGTAAAATTGCGACTGCCGTTACAGTCGAAATAACCTGCATCCGAGGCCGGTTCTTGGGGTTACTCCTGTAGCATAGGCTTGCTAAAGAGGAGGCGTGAGGAGGATTGGGTAAGAAAGATGCTTCGCGCGCCAAGTAATTATGGTCAGGCGAATTAACCCGAACGACCGTTAGAGTTTCGCCAGATTGACAACCTGCGGAGGCGTCAATAAATCCCAGCCAGGCGATGACTTACAGGCAGAGAAACTCAGCGGGAAAGAATCCGCGAAATCGTCCTCACGCTGACGCCGGAGAATCTCAAAGCGATTTCAGGACCTCTTTCGCGGAAAGCTTGATGCTTGGCTCGCGAAAATTGTCAGCCAGATTTTTGATGAGAGGTTTGAGTCGTTCTTTTTCGGACGACGAGAGTTGTGGGGCGAGCTCTTCCACAGCGATCACTGCATATTTGGTTTTGAGAATCAGTTCGATCTCGGCGACGTTGGCCGCTTTACTCGCATCCAGATCGGCGGCGTTCACGTTTTCCACAGCCTCTGATTTGGAGGCGGTCTTCAGAATGTCTTCCAGAACATCGAGGCCGGCGGTTGATTTCTGACGCGCCAGTGCCAGCGAGGCGTTCACGCGGACGAATTCGTCCTCATCTTCCAGTAACACCCGCAAACGCTGGTCGACCTGTTCGTTATCGAGCAAGCCGAGAGCGAACGCTGACGCCCGACGGATCTCGGGAGCTTCGTCGAACGTACCTTTCACCAGTGCGGCCGTAATCTCCTCATTCTGTAAGGGAGAACCCGCTTCAAAGTCGCGTCCTGCAATGAACGAGACGGCCGTGATGGCGTTCTGACGGGTTTCAAGATCGAACTCCGGGCTCATTGCTTCGATCAGAACCGGCAGTGTGACCTCATCGACATCCAGCCAACCCAGCGCCCGAATCAAATACGATCGCAACGTCTCATCCTCTTCGGATTGCGAAGGGACCATCAAATTATCGTCCAGAACATCCACCAACTGCGTTGCCAGTTGCTTGTTATCCTTCAAATTGGCTGATTGGTCGTCTGCGTGCAGGTCGGCCTGCAACATCTGCGTCAAACTGTAAGCAGCGCGAAAGCGTCGGTTGTTGTTATCAACCCGTAACTCGTTGACTTGGCGTTCCCAGTCCTGATCGTTCGTCGCCAGTCTTCCAAACAGCAGCCAGACACCGATCACCGCCCCGACAATCAGCGCGGGAACCACAAATAATTGGATGATGAATCCCGCCGAGGGAGGTTCCACCGGGGGAAGGTTCTCGGGAGAGTCAATCGTTCCACCGGACTGGGGAACGGAATCCTGAGATGTGGAATTGTTTTCTGTGGCAGCCATGGACATTGAGCCTGATAAGATCGAACACTGTTTACAGTCTAGAATGATCGGGGCAGGATTCAAGCAGACCGCTCCTCTCACCTTAGTCTGGCGACCCTCGGCGCGACCACCATTGCCGGGCTCGATCGAGATCCTCAGGTGTATCGAGATCGAATAACAACTCTTCCGCGTCCGAAATCCGCTCCTCCACCCGTTCGGGATCGGCGCGAACCACCGCATTCAAGCCCTGATCCGCTGGGAGGTTACTGACTTCGTCGGCGAGCGACCAACGAAAAAACGTCGGATGTCCGCCCTGTTGATGGATACTCGGTTTCAGGATCTCGGCGGAAGACTCTTTCCAGCTCCGGCATAGCGCCTGGAAAGTTTCCGCCGCAATCAATGGGTGGTCGGCGGGAATCAACGCCCAGGAATCATCCGGCCTGGGATCTTCACGGAGATCGAGAGCCGCTAGCGCCAGTTCAACGGAATCCCTCATTTCCGGTGGATCAAACTCGGGCGTTAGAACGGTCACGCGATCATCGGAGTATTCTTCGAGAATCTCCAACAGTCCCTCATCGGAGCGGCGGACGACCACAACAATGCGGTGAACGTCGGATGAAGAGAGCAACGCGTCCAACAACCGAACGATCACCGGTTTCCCACCCAGATCGATCAGGAGCTTAGGTTCCCCCATACGTCGGGAATGACCGGCGGCGGGAATAACGACGAAAAGTCGGGACATCGGCATCCCCGGATTAGCACTCGTGTCGGTCGGCCTCGGAAACCAACGTGGGAGTCGCGGCGACATTATTCTCATCAACATGGACCACGAGCGGTCGATGCGTCTCGATTTCGGCTTCGTCGTACTCTGCGTAGGTGGCCAAAATCACCAGATCCCCCTGAGTCGCGAGATGGGCGGCCGCCCCGTTGATGCAGATGACCCCCGAACCAGCCTCTCCGTGAATGGCGTACGTCGTCAGGCGATTGCCGTTCGTGATGTTATAGATTTGCACTTGTTCGTGCTCGACGATATCGGCGGCTTTCATCAAATCGCGATCGATCGTCACGCTCCCGACATAATCGAGGTCTGCCTGAGTCACAGTGGCGCGATGAATTTTGGATTTAAGGAGTGTACGACGCATAAAAACCAAACCGGCAAGGATACTGTTGAGATGCCTATAGTATCGGTGTTTGGGAGATGATGTCCAGATTGCCCGGTGACTGGGGTGCGAGAGTTCCTCGGAAAATCGCAATTATTGGCCGCTCACGCCGTCTCGGGCATAAAAGTCGGGAAGAAGACACCTGAGAAATCGGCTTTTCCGCCGCGAATTTGCCCAAAATGCAGTTCGCAGTTTCGAGCCCCCCATGAATACAGAGTCTGCGATAAAGAACGACATTGAGTGGGAATCAGCCAGACCGGCGTCGCTCCCGCGTGGTGATTCAGCTCTACCAGCAACAAAGCCGCCGCCGCTTCTTCGTCTTTCGCGAGTCCCGGTCCGATCATACGGCTGGCGGGATGGGCGACCGAAGCGAGGACACCGATCAGTTCATGCGCGGGAGATTCCATGACGGAGACATGCCAGATGCCCTCTCGGTTTTCGAGGAAGTATCGCCAGTCTTTTTCACGTTCAATCCCTGCCAGCTCGGTTTCCAGATTCACGATGGCAGCGAGATCGTCGAGGCTCGCATCACGAACGTGATTGACGCCGGGAACTGTTACCGCCAGCCCTTCCGCGGGAACTTCCAGAAACATATCCTGGAAAGACGCGTAAGGGGCAAAGCCGGATCGACTATAGAGAGAAAACGAATCGAGATTCATGGCGCTGGAAAACAACCGCAGCGGGAGTTCTTCTTCGTCCGCAATCCGACAGACTTCCTGGAGCAGCCGACGGGCGACACCCATCCCGAAGTAGCTCGGATGGGCGTTCATGATGCCCAGCGAAATGTGCGTTCTACGGGGGTGATAAAAACAGCTGCCGATGATTCTGTGCGTCTCGGGATGTTCGGCTACCAGACAGCACCCAGGATCGAGATCCTCATACACTCGACAGAACAGCTCCACTTCATCCGGGCGACACGGAAATATTCGTAGATTCCGATTGGATTCGTACCAGTAGTTGGTGGAGACGTGAATCAATTCGGCGACTTCCGGCCAGTCGTCGCGAGTCATTTTCCGAATATGCGGCGCAGTCATGACGTGGTCCTCTTGGGGATTGTCTCACACTTCTGCGGAAGACGCGTCTCCCCCGAATTGTCCGACGAGAGTTTTGGCGAGCAGAAAGCAGGCGAAACCAGCCAGGACACCTCCCCAGTCCGCACAGCAATCCATGATATCTGCCATCCGACGCACCGGAATTTGTAACAGTTCATCCAGGACGGCATACAATCCTGGTACGATCAGCGAAAGAGAAATCACGCGACGATCACTGGCCCCGCGCGTCCATTGCCAACAAGCGAACAGAAATGACAGCCCGGCATACGCTGCGAAGTGGAAGAACTTATCGCCACCATCTGCCATTAATTCGTCCGCAGAAGAAATCCCTCGCAACAACATCTCAGGAGGAAGGTGTGTCATGACAAACATCACGAACCAATAAAGTCCCAGCGCAACCCCCACTAGAAAAGCTGTATTCGAGGTCCGGTTTTGATGATTGAATGACACAATAACATTCATGTCGGCAGTGATTATTGGGCTTTCTGACTCATTTCATCATGCCGGTTCAGGATAGGAATCCGCAAGACGATATTGGGGACGTTCTTCGAGAAAAGCGGCAATCCGGTCGGTTCGGCTGATGGCTTCGGGAATGAACTCAACCGCCTGTTGCAGACGTTCGTTGGGCTCGGCGCAGCTGAAACGGAGGAAACCGTGTCCGGCGTCTCCGAAACATTCTCCCCCCAGACAGGCAACGCCGAACTCATCATCGGCTCCTTCCAGTAGATATAGCGCGAGGCCGTGACTGGTGATACCGAGTCGATTGCAGATCGGGGCGACATTAGGGAAGACGTAAAACGTCGCGAGTGGTGGTAACGAGTTGACGCCGTCAATTTTGTTGAGTCCCGTGGTTAGAAGTTCGACCTTCTCGCGGAACTTCTGCATGACTTCGTCCCGTTCGGTACTGTCTTTCTCGAGGGCAGCCTTGCCCGCCAGTTGGACGATTGGCGGCGTGCAGGAGAGAGTGGTATTGATCATTTTACTGATCGCGGTGGTGATTTCTGCGGAAGCGACTGAGAACCCGAGACGCCAGCCACTCATGCTGTATGATTTACTGAATGTGAACGCAGCGACCGATTGATCGAGCATGTCGGGCTGAGCACAGATCGAATGATGTTTCCCCTGCCAGACCATGTGGCAGTACGGTTCGTCGCTGAAGACGGCGATGTTTTTACCTCGCACGAGATCGGCGAGGCCACGCAGATCCTCTTCCGTGGCGATGCCGCCGGTGGGATTGTGCGGCGTGTTGAGAAAAATGGCTTTCGGCTGAGGATCGTCGTTCAGGAATTTTTCGATATCATCGAGACTCGGACGAAACGCGTTCTCGACTTTCAAATCGGAAAGTACGATCCGCGCTCCTCGTCGCTGGATGTTTGGCACATACGTCGGGAAATACGGACTGAAAACCAGCACGCCGTCGTTTGGATTCAAAAATGCTTCGCAGAAGAACTGTTCGAAGACTTTGGCCCCCGGTCCGACGGCGATGTTGTCAGCGGTCGCGGGAATGTTGAACTCGCGTTTGACGAAATCCGCAGCCGCCGCCCGAAACTCGGGCAATCCGGGGGAAGGGCAATAATGCGACTGGTTATTGTTGATGGCGTCGAGGCCCGACGATTTCGCCGACCCGGTACTATCGAACGGGCTGTCCCCCACTTCCAGTTCCACGACATCCTTGCCGGTGGCTTTTAATTGCTTGGCGATGGCCAGCACCGTGAAAGCGGTTTCGACAGTTAACGATTGTGCGAAGTCACTCAATTGAACAGACACGTGAAACGCTCCTCCCGGCAAAATTCGTAATCAGTGAAGCAGCGATTATGGAAAGGCAGGCCTTCCGACGCAAGCAGCGAATCAACTTCCGGAAATCGCTAGCGCACACTGAGAGACGGCCTTATCTTCCAATCTCAACTGCGAGAGCGGCTTTTATTTCGGCTTTTTCTTCGCCTTGAAATTCGGATCCGCTTTCGGTTTGGGATCGGGAAGAACAATTTCCGTAACTCCCGTTCCCTCATACCCGGTAGCCGGTGTTCCGTCGTCGTTCAGTTTTCCCACGGTCCACAACAAGCCCCGCGAAACCAGCCCCAGCCAGACGTCATTATTCATGGTTTCATTGTGGTGCCCCAGAGATGTTCCGAACACTTTTGCTTTTCCAAACGTGTTCGCCCAGACAACGACGTGATCTTTGTCGGTGTCTTTGCCGTACGCCTTTGCGAGTGGAATACAATTCGGCCACTGCTTCTCAATTTTGTAGAGCTCGCCGTTGGGAGTCTGCCATTCAGACGGGAATCCCTGCATGATGGGATGATCGGCATTCATGGTTTTCACCAGCACGGACCGTTTCCCTTCGTGGCTCCGCGACGTCACTCCGATCAATTCCCGCCAACCGTCCGCTCCGGCTCCCGCGTTTCGATAGCTGTGGAGCGAGCAATGCACGAAAATCGCCGGTACTCCCGCATGATGAGCGTTGACGATTCCCTGAATAAAATCGGCGTCGGTCACACCTCCGAAACATTCGTTGTGAACGATCACATCGTACTGCTTGGCCCAATTGGGATCTTTATAGACGGAAATCTTGTGATCGCGTCCGCCATCCCCTTCGACGATGATGTCCCAGGAAATGCTGACCCTCTGGCTGAGTCCCTCGGAGATAATGACGGATTGGTTGGGATAATCATGGCAGCAGCCACCCGCGATGATCAGGCCTTTGAGTTTGGCTGGTTTGTCGGCTGCCTGCGAGATCAGGCACTGCCCCAACACGAGTGTCAGTATTAAACAAATACTCAATCGAACGCGCATGAGATTTCCTCAGTCTGGTAGATGAAAGATTCACATTTTTCTCAGTGTAACGACCGCATTCCACCGGGATCCACTGGAATCCTTCAGAACAGTCCATGCAGCGGTTTGCCCGGTGCCGCCAGGTCATCGACACGTCGCGAAATGTCGGGATCTTCAATGAGTGGCGGTGCATGATGGGGTTTGAGCCGGGCGTCGATCACCAGCGATCCGCGACAACCGAAATGCTTTTGATGGGTGAACGCGCCGATGCCCGAGATATCGGCGGCGGGATTGGAACGTGTGAACGTTACCCAGAGAAAGTTATTCAAGGTGGCCGATGTAAATTCGGCGTCATCGACCAGGACAATGATTGGAAACTGATTGACGGAATGATCGATAGAAAATGATTCGCAGAACCGAGCTAGAGAGGCCTCCTGTTGATCGCCGTAATGAGTGAATTTCGGACCGCGAACGGCGAGAATTCCCGGCAGGCAGACGCGGGCGTCGTCAAAGCCGTCGGGAAAGGACAACCCGGACGGAATCTCTTTCGGGAGCTCGCGTCGCTTCGGTCCAACTGCGGCGATGACGAGTTTCGAGCCGGCGTTGAATCCGTCTCCGCTGTAGTCGAGAGTGTCGATCGTCGTCCGGGTCTGAAAATGGAGATCGTGTTGCCAGTCAACACGTTCGAGCAGTCGCATCAGAAATCGATCGATCTCCTCGATGTTGAGCCCCGGATGATCGGCATCGTTCAGAATCAAGAGATACTTCGCCAGTGAGAGTTGTCCCTGTCCCAGTATTGCATTCGCTTGCGTCAATAATTCCTGCGGGCGAGTCGGTTTATCGTAGGGGACGTATCGCTCGGAGCCAATTGCCAGAAGTAATGGATGGACGCCGGCCGCATCGACCGCGTTCACCGCTTTAACACCATTGATCACGGTCGGAATCGCCGGACCTGTAATCTCATGGATAATGTGACCGAACGAAGTGTCTTCCTGGGGAGGGCGACCGACAGCCGTCATCGGCCAGATGGCGTTCCGGCGATGGTAGACCTGATCAACTTTCAGATAGGGAAAAGGGTGCTGAAGGCTGTAATATCCGAGGTGATCGCCAAACGGTCCTTCCGGTTTCAAACCATCAGGAGCAATGGTTCCACTAATGCAGAAGTCAGCTTCAGCATAAATCGCCGGACCGCCTGGACGAGAAATCATCCGAATCGCTCGTTTTTGCAATGCTCCGGCAAACGTCAGTTCGCTCATTCCCTCCGGCAAGGGCATCACCGCGGAGAGAATCATTGAGGGCGCACCACCGATGAAGATATTGACCTTGAGCGGTTTGCCCCGCTCGATGGCTGCCTTGTGGTGGACGCCGATACTGCGATGAATCTGGTAGTGCAGGCCAACTTCCTGGTCCGGTTCGTAATCGTTACCCGCCAGTTGGACGCGATACATGCCGAGATTCGAGGACATCAATCCTGGCTTGCGCGGATCCTCAGTGTAGACGGCGGGAAGTGTCACAAACGGACCGCCGTCGTCGGGCCAACTGACTTGCTGAGGAAGTTCGGAGAGTTTCGTGGAGCAATCGATTGCAGGCCCCGAACGAACTTTGCGGGGGAGCATCGAAAGCGCAGGGCAGACTGCCGAGAGGTATTTCCACGGTCGCTTCGCATATTGCATCGGGTCGATTTTCAGAGCCACCAGTTTCTGGACCGCACTCAATGCATCCCGAAACAGGAATTCTGTCCGTTCGAACGTCCCGAAGAGATTGGTCACCATCGGAAACCGAGTCCCCTTTACATTCTCAAAGAGAATAGCCGGTCCCTGAGCCTGATAAAGACGTCGCTGGATTTCCGCTGCTTCCAGGTTGGGATCGATCTCTTCCACGATGCGGATCAAATGCCCATGCCGTTCGAGATCGGCGACACACTGTTGCAGATTGCGATACCCCATGATGAGTCCGATTCCTGTCCGAAGAGTCTCCGACAAAGTATAGAAAGAGCGACCACGGACTCCAATTGCACCGGAATACTCCAGTCAGGGGGAATCGTCGGCTCTCCAGTAACCTTGCCGCGAAAGATGAAATCACAATCAGAGCATCGGCGAGAAAGTATCAGTTATCCAGTCTGAGACCTGTCAAACAATCGAGAGTCAGACTGTCCGTAATCGCCGTTGATTCTCAGATAAGGTTTGAGAATCAGAACATGATTTTCCGCGCATGAAAAAAGCCGGCGATTCCTCACCGGCTTCGTGTTTCACTCTGCATAAGGCTTTGAGGTCTCAGCGACCAACCCCATCAGACTTCAACATAGGGTTGACAGCTCAGATCACGCGAACGTTTTCTGCACGCGGGCCTTTGGGGCCCTGTCCTTCGGTGTACTCAACACGCTGACCTTCTTGCAAATCGTCGAACTGGACACCTTCGAGATTGGACATGTGGAAAAACATGTCTTTGCCGGATCCATTGTCAATGAATCCAAAACCTTTGTCAGTCAGCTTCTTAATCGAACCTTCAGTCATTACTTCTTTCACTTCACTCAAAACTTTTACCGTTACCGATAACGCCCGAAACACATCTTCAAAGCCTTAAAAAATCATCGGCCCGGTAAAAAGAGTGTACATCTACAGCATTCCGACGTCAATTGAGACTTGAAAATCCGAAAAAATCTGGTGATTCCCCCGAGAGGGCATCCAACCTGCCGCTTGACGGCTTTTTCCACCCAACCTATACTCACGTCTTATCTTACGTCCAAGGAGTCTCGATGGTTCACGGATAACTCCCGGAGCCTCGCATCGGTATTATGCCACGGAAATGGATTGATGAATCAACACCAGCGCGATCTCAAAACCAATGAACTCGAAAAACTGGCCTCTCAAGTCGCCCCTTTTTTCGAGAAGTATAAAGAGGTCATGATCTATGCCGTGTGTGCGCTGATGCTGGCGTTTTCCGCTTGGTACTACGTCACACAGACCTCCCAGACCGCGAATTCGGCGGGATGGTCGAAACTGATTACAGCGAACGATGTCGATGATTACGGGACGGTCGCCTCTCAACACAAGGGAGAAGCTCCGGGACAGTGGGCGCTGCTCAATGAAGCCGATCTTTTGTTGAATCAGGGAGTTCGCGGTTCATTTACCGATCGTGAAGGGGCTGTCTCCGATTTGAACGCAGCCGAAGAAAAATATCGAGAACTGCTCAACCAAAGCGGCATGCCCGCTCCACTCGAAGAGCGAGCTTTGTTTGGATTGGCACGTTGCCTGGAAACGTTGAGTGGTAAAGATACCGACGATGCCGTCAAAGCCTATCAGACCTTTCTCGAGCGATTTCCTGATAGCATCTACGCTTCGTTTGTCGAGACTCAAATCAAGTCGCTCCAGGAAGAAGAGACTCAGGAATTCTATGCATGGTTTAAAAATCAGAATCCCAAACCCTCGGATTTGCCCCAACCCACGGATGGATTGCCGGCCGGGCATCCTTCCGTGAATCCGGAAAGTTTGATTCAACTTCCCGATACACCCTCTATGCTCAAGCTTCCGGGTGACGCCGCACCGGCATTTCCGGAAGGACTCGACGAATCACCTGAGGGAGACGGGTTGCCCGAGGCGCCGCCTCTGCCCGAGCAAAATAGTTCCAGCGGCACCGCTCCTGCGTTCCCCGAACTTCCCAATCCCGGAACGTCCGAGACCGAAAAATCGGGGGACGAGTGATCCGCCGCTGGCGGCACTCTGTATGAGTCTGAGGGTGTCGGTTATGCTGGTGGGACTCATTAGTCCCACTCCGGTCGCTGTTATGTCTGAAGAATTGTCCCACGAGCCGATAGAAATCACGGTGGAGTCTCGCGCTCACGGCTGGCGCGTGGATCATTATCTCTCACGATTGTATGCCAATTACTCCCGGGCGATGTTTCAGAAATCGATCGAGCAGGGAGGGGTTTTGCTCAACGGCTTACCGATCAAAGCCTCCCGGCGTTTGCGAGTTAACGATCGATTGTCGGTCAAGCTTCCGGAACTCCCCGACGAAACCATTCCTCCAGAAGATATTCCACTCGATGTCCTCTACGAAGACGATCATCTGGTGGTCATCAACAAAGCGGCCAACATGATCGTCCATCCGGGAAAAGGGAACTATCGGGGAACGATGGCCGGGGCGTTGCAGTTCCATTTCGATGAACTGAGCGACACCGCCGGATCATTGAGACCGGGGATCGTTCATCGACTCGATCGCGATACGACCGGTGTGCTGGTTGTGGCAAAAAATAATCAGGTTCACAATCGGCTCAGCAGCCAGTTCGCGGATCGAGATGTCGCCAAGGTCTATCATGCGATTGCCTGGGGAGAGTTGGAGTTTGACGCCGGTCGGATCGAAACGTATGTCAGAACTCATCCCAAACACCGGGAAAAAATGATCGTCTGCGACGAGGGGGGCAACGCTCGCTACGCCGATACTTTTTACAAAGTCCTCGAGCGATTCGATGGTTTTACCTATGTCGAAATGCACCCGAAGACGGGACGAACACATCAGTTAAGGCTCCATCTTCAACACCTCGGCCATCCGATCGTCGCCGATCGTCAATACGGCGGGCAGATCGGTCTCTTGAAATCAGAACTGACCGGCGAAACGGAAATCGGCTCGCAAACCGCCCGTAAGCGACGCACGCTCGAGCATGTCGATCGGGCGGATGTCCTGATCGAACGGCAGGCTTTACACGCCCACATTCTGGAGTTCGATCATCCGGAGACTGGAAAACGGATGTCGTTTACCGCACCATTACCAGACGACATGAAACAAACTCTGACCGCTTTGCGTGAATATCGAAAGAACACCCCATGAAGCTTGCCAAAGTTCGCTTGTCCGACGGAACTCAGCACGTCGCCAAGCTCGATCAGGATCAATTTCATTTACTCGATCTGACACAAGTCGAGAGTGTGAATTCGCTTTCCGATGTTCTGCATTCGCCGGACCCAAAGGGTTTGGTCAATTTTCTGACCCAACCCGACCGGGAACCTCTCAACGGCGAGGATGTCAAGCTGCTGGCTCCCATCGATCGACAGGAAGTCTGGGCGGCGGGAGTCACGTACAAACGATCTCAGGTGGCTCGGATGGAGGAGTCGGAAGCGGGCGCCTCGCACTACGATAAGGTTTATACCGCACCCCGCCCGGAACTCTTCTTCAAATCAACTGCGTCACGTGTGAGTGGTCCGGGTGAACCGGTTCGCGTCCGCTACGACAGCCATTGGTCCGTTCCCGAACCGGAGTTGACGCTCGTCGTTTCTCCCGAGAAAAAACTGGTCGGTTTTACTGTCGGTAACGATATGTCGGCACGCGATATCGAAGGCGAAAATCCGCTCTACCTGCCGCAGGCCAAGTTTTACAATCAGGCCGCCGGTCTCGGACCCTGCATCCTCGTTCCCGAGGAGCCGTTCGATAAAGCCGGAACCAGAATCATTTTGACCATCAAACGAGGCGGCGAAACCGTCTTTCAGGACGAAACCGGGACCGATCAAATTGTCCGCGAATTCGACGAACTGATTGGCTGGCTCGGTCGCGAAAACGATTATCCCGACGGCGTGATGCTGATGACGGGAACCGGGATCGTTCCCGACGATGATTTCTCGCTCGAAGATGGAGACGAAGTTCACATCGAAATCACCGGCATCGGCACGTTGGTCAATCCGGTGGCGAAGGCGACGAGCTAATCGGCTTCGACTCAGGCAATCACCTCCCCCAGCCGCCACATTTTGCCGTCACCTGATTTCAACCGCGTGCCCCATTCATACGCCAGGCGTCCCATTGTCCAACGGGCGTTGATCTCCATCACCGGACGCAGGTGGATGTCATCCCGATCGCGGAAGCGGACGGCGTCGATGCTGAACGGTCCCCAATAGCCTGTCTCTCCCGCTTCCCGGGCGAGTGACTCGCCGAGGGTGATCGCGGGACTCCATTGTGATCGCTCCTCAGGTGAGAGCGACAGCCGACTCCCCATATACTCGCCGGTCGGCGCATTGAGGAGAGGGAGCGCCGCCAGAAACCGCACCTCTCCCGTTTTCGAAATGTCGTATTGCAGACCGACCTCATCAACGATGTCGAGCCACGGCTCCCAGATCAGCGTCTGTTGCTGAGCGAATCGTTTTTTCAACCAGCCGAGTTGAGTCGCAGCGAGATCCGTTCCCTCGCCGACCAGACGTTCCCGACCGGACATCCCGAACCGGGCTTTCACCACCCAGCGTCGTCCGTCCGCTCGATCCCGAAGCAGGCAAGCCAGTTGATCTATCGAGTGGATCGGATGGGGAATTGCTTCACCGGAGAGACTGCTAGGTTCCCGTTCGACCGAAGTCAATCGATCGTTCCAGGTCTTCACTTTCTCCGGATCGGGTTGATTCCAGCCCCAGTCACGGGACTTCGCCAATCTCTTCAAGGAAGCCGCCACGCCCCAGGGAATCAGTTCCCAATCGGCACCTCGAAAGTCGGCCGAGTCCCGAACCATCTCTTCCGACACAAAATTTACGTTTATCTCTCTGATGACTCGTTCCGATGGCGGTAGTTTGCCGGGAAGCACGACTCGGTCCTCTCGATCGCACAACGCTCCCAGAACAGGGGCGAAACGGCTATTAAGCCGTCGCAACTTTTCGGTCGGACGCCAGGATTCTCCCGACGCCAGTTCGTGCTCGAAGTCAAAGTTGGGCCAGAACAGGCGAGGCATGATTGAGAACTTTTGTCGGAAGGTTGTGATCTATCGTCAATCGATTGATTTTGAGTTACCTGCGTTCCAATTTTCGGTACGATGAAAGTGCCTTCATATCATTTCACTCACTTCAAATCGCGAGACTTCCTCGGGAGATAATCATGCGACACGTGCTCTTCGCCTTGACTCTGTTCCTGATCGGCGACTCTCTGTTCGCCCAGGAGAAACCGAATGTGTTAATCATCATGGCCGATGATTGTACCTATAACGATCTGCCATTGTACGGCGGACAGAATGCGAAGACACCCAATATTGACGGTTTGGCGACTCAGGGTCTGACCTTCAATCAGGCCTACCTGTCGTCCGCCATGTGCCAACCCTGCCGGGCGGAACTTTTCTCGGGTCAGTATCCATTACATAACGGCTGCGCCTATAACCATTCCTCCTCGCGTCCTACCACGCTCAGTCTGCCGCAGTATCTGAAACCACTCGGGTATCGCGTGGGAATCAGCGGGAAAGTCCACGTTCTTCCCAGGCAGGCGTTTCCCTTCGAAAACGTTGACGGCTTCGATGGAAATTGTGTCCGCAATCCGACCCGGCCGCATTCGCTCGAAGGGATCGAAGACTTTATGTCGCGCGACGACCGGGAACCTTTTTGTCTCGTGGTGGCTCTCGTCGAGCCTCACCTCCCCTGGGTGATGGGGGACCCGTCTCAATATCCTCCTCAACAACTCAAACTCCCTCCCAACATCGCCGACACGAAAGTCACGCGGGAGTACTTCAGCCGCTATCTGGCCGAAATCACCTACATGGACTCTCAAGTTGGAGACATCCTGAAAACGCTGGCCAAAACCGGCCAACGGGATGAAACCCTGGTCCTGTTTACCTCGGAACAGGGATCGCAGTTTCCCGGTTGCAAGTGGACCAACTGGAACACCGGCGTTCATACGGCGTTGATTGCCTCCTGGCCGGGGCACATTCCCGTCGGCGGACGCACGGACGCCCTCGTGCAATACGCCGATGTCGCATCCACATTGATTGAAATTGCGGGAGGCGATCCTCACGCACATTCGCAACTGGATGGCACCAGTTTCAAATCGGTGCTCACCGACGGAGCGAACGTGCATCGCGAGTATGTCTATCAAATGCACAACAACATCCCGGAAGGCCCCCGCTATCCAATTCGCAGTGTCTCCAACGGCAAGTATCGCTACATCCGCAATTTGACTCCTAACGAAATTTACGTCGAAAAACATCTCATGGGAGACGGCAGGAACAACAACCCCTACTTTGCCACCTGGCTCGGTGCGGGTCCTCAACGTCGCGATGTCTACCAGCTCCTGAAACGCTACATGAGTCGCCCCGCCGAGCAGCTTTACCTGACCAGTGAAGACCCTTACGAATTGAACGATCTGGCCGGCGATCCCGCACACGAGTCAATCCGCCTCCAGTTGAGCGCGGAACTCGACCGCTGGATGACCGAGCAGCGCGATCCCGGCGGGCCCGTTGATCTGGTGAAATCGCATCAAGCCGCCAAGCGGGGAAATCACCTCTTCGGCGTCCCCCACGAGGAATGATGTGGGGTGGGGTTATACTTGGTACTTGGCATTCTGGGCTACAAGGTCGAAGGACAATCTTCAAAGCAGGAAACTCAAATTGTCAAAGAACGAACTCTCTCTACCGTATGCCGGTTCGTTGTCAGACAGAGGAGTCAGGAGTCAGGAGTCAGGAGACAGGAGACAGGAGACAGGAGACAGGAGACAGGAGACAGGAGACAGATATCAGTGATGTGACCTCCCTCCTGCGTTTGAAAGAAATTTCATTGTTTCATGGCTGAACCCCGAGGGTTTTCCAAGATGACAATTTCGTGAGTTGTCATCTTGTCAAGTTGTCA
>JABURQ010000171.1 GCA_014762625.1 Planctomycetaceae bacterium
CCCATCGCGAGGTCTCAGGAATAGCGATGCAAAAGATGCGCCTAAAAGTCAGGCGTCTCGCCAGTGCGTTTCGAAGTCAGGCTCGGGCAAGACGCCGTGGAACACGAAATCATGTCCCTTCTCTGCGTCGCCGCGCCGTTGCGCGAGACTAATTCAAAAATCACCATTCAAAAATCGAAAATCAAACAGTCCTATTCCGCTTTCACGGGATTCGACAATCGACCCAGGTTGCCGATTTCAATTTCGACCGTGTCTCCATCTTTCAGGTAGACCGCCGGGTCGCGAGCGTCGCCGACTCCGGGAGGGGTGCCGGTGAAGATCAGATCTCCCGGTTCGAGAGTGACCAGTTTCGTGAGATGTTCGATGAGGGCTCCCACGCCGAAGATGAATTCGGAGGTATTGCCGTCCTGCATCAGTTCCCCGTTGAGCCACAGTTTGACCGGCAGGTTTTCGGGATCGCCTACTTCGTCTGAGGTGACGAAATACGGTCCGGTCGGGGCGAAGGTATCGGGAGTCTTGCCAAGCAACCATTGTCCACCGGGACGTCCTTTCTGCCAGTCGCGCGCCGAGACGTCGTGGCCGTTCATATAACCCGCCACATAATTTGGGGCATCGGCGGCGGAGACGTGCTTGGCCCGTTTGCCGATGACGATCACCAGTTCCGCTTCGTAATCGACTTTCTCCGAAACAGCGGGGAGCACGATCGCTTCCCCGGTTCCGATGACGGTTTGCGGGAATTTGTTGAAACAGACCGGTTCGGAGGGAATCGGCGATCCCGTTTCCTCAGCATGGTCGCGATAGTTCAAACCGATGCAGATCACTTTTCCCGGACGGCCGATGGGGGCGAGAACGGTTCCCGAGATCGTCTCTCCGGCGGACTTGGCGGCATCGAGTGTCTCTTGCGCCTTCGCCAAACCATCCTCGGACGAAATCAGATCGACCAGACAGGATGACCCGAGATCGTAGAATTTGACTTCGTCGCCGGCGTCATCGACTCCCGCCAGTTTGATCCCCTGTTCCGTTTGCAGTTTGGCAATTTTCACGGCAGCCCCTTTTCTGTCTCTGCGAGGTAAATGAATCGTGTGAGAGGAGTTTATCCGGTGGTGACAGCCGGTTCAAACGTGACGTCACCCGTTATCGGCAAACGGATCGACGGTCTCCGCGTCGGCAGACTGGCTGAGCGCATCGAGCGCTTCTTCGACCGCCGTCTGAACTCCGCCATCTTCATCCGATTGAGCCTCTTCCAGCACTTCGCGGGACTGCGGATGCCTTAGCTCACCGAGCGCGGTGGCCGCGGCGGCGCGGACACGGTTTTTTTCATCCGACTCCAGCCGTGTTTTCAAAGTTTCGAAGGCCTCATCTTTGCCAAGGTCGCCGAGTGCTTTTGTCGCCCACATGCGGGTCAGCCATTTCTCGCCGTTGTTGGCTTTGTCGAGGAGTGGCTGGAGAGCCCGTTCATCCTGAGTCAGACCGAGCAAGCGTGCCGCGGGAGAGTGAGTGAGCGGTGCGGGATGATCGAGAAGTTCCAGCAGCCGTTCGACACCGCATTCCCGGACGAGTGACATCTGGCGAATCAGCGCTCGTTCCGCCATGTTGCGGACAGTATTGACGCTGTCGGTCAGCAGCTCGATGGTGGCGGAAATCGCGGATGTGGTGGGACAATAGCCGTAACCGGCGGCGGCGTGCGAACGAACGCGCGGATTCTCCGATGCCGCGAATTCGCCGAGTGGAGATTCGCAACACAAATGCCCGAGACACATCGCCGCCTGTTCCTGCTCCGGTTCGCTGTGTTCCTTCGAGAGGACGATCGATTGCAGTTGCTCGCGAGCTTCTTGAGGAGGATCGGACTCTGCGGCGGGAAGTTCCAGGATTTTTCGCATTGCGGCTTCTCGAATTTCGCCATCTTCAGACGCGAGATCCGTCAGTATTAGCCCCCATTGCGCCATCATTCTTCCTTTCAACTACCAGGATGTTGTTTTTGGGCAACAATCTGCGTGAGGATTTGAATTCAGTCGATTCGTTGGAGCAGACCGAAGCCTCGTGTTTTCGTCAAGGAGAAGCGATGCTGAAGATCGGAAAAGAAGCGATTTTTTGTCTTTCGTAAACATTTGGGCGTCAAATTCGAACCTGCACAGAATTACCCCTGCCGCTGGAATAAATTTCCCAAACCGATCATATTTATGCTCATTGATATAAAACATCTTGCATTTTACACTGTGCATGATATACCATTGCGAAATCAATTTTTGCAGGTTGTTGATTACAGGAGCGTCTTCGGCGAAACTGGATCTCAACTCCCTCACCCCTAAGTCACGAGTTGTCTTTATTTTGAGAACAACTCTCCCACTGCAACCTACTGAAGTTCCTCCCCACGTTTTCAAACATCCGGTTGGACCAAGGCCCTGAATGAGCTGTTTGGATTCAACTGATTCACAACATCTGTAAGCATCACTGCAAGCGTTTCCTTGAACAAAAGTCGTTTGCCGATTCGCATAAATCGGGGAAACGATCTGGTCATCGATCAGTTTCGTTTTTCCGTGGTCGTCGAGTAGCTCCCCTCTACTCGACGATTTTTTTGTCCTTGCTCGACGACCTTCCTAAGATCTCACTTTCCCCCAGATGTGAGAGATTTCATGCCGGAAGGACATACGATCCACCGTCACGCCCGCGATCAGTCGCGTTTTTTCGCAGGTCATTCTTTGTCGGTTTCTTCGCCCCAGGGTCGCTTTCATTCGGGCGCGAAAAAGCTTGATGGTGGCACTCTCGAAACTATCGATGCCTACGGGAAGCACCTTTTTTATCAGTGGGAAGAGGGGCAGATTCTGCACGTGCATCTCGGACTCTACGGGAAATTCCGAATCCATAAGCATCCGATTCCCGAACCGCGCGGGCAGGTGCGATTGAGGGTGGTGAGTGAAGAACGGGCCTTCGATCTCAACGGTCCAACGGCTTGCGAACTTCTCTCGCCGCGAGACATGAAAAAAATTCTCGATCGTCTCGGTCCCGATCCATTGCGAAAAGAGGCCGATGTCGATTGGTTGAAACAACGCGTTCAAAACAGCAAAGCCGCCATCGGGTCGCTGCTCCTGAATCAGTCGGTGATCGCGGGGGTCGGGAACGTCTATCGAGCGGAAGTGCTGCATCTGCTGGGGATTCATCCCGAACGGAAGGGCCAGGAGATCAGCGATCAGGAGTTCGAGCGCTTGTGGGAGACGATCGTCGAATTGCTCAACATCGGCGTGAAATACAACCGCATCATCATTAACGACCCCCAAGACGTCGGAAAACCTCGCAGCCGGATGAATCGATCCGAGCGTCTGCGCGTTTACAAAAAAGAGTTCTGTCCGGTTTGTGACTCCGAAATCGAGTCCTGGAAACTGGCCTCGCGAACGATCTATGCCTGTCCTGTCTGCCAATCGTGAGTATGATGAATCAAACAATTGTTGGCGATCTTGAAAATGAATTGATCGTCTTCAGCCGGAACGCGCTAGCGTCCTGCGGCTGATTTCGTCCAGAGACCTCGCAGAGACAAATATCGTTCGAAGCTGAAATTCCAGCCAACACTATGAACCGCACCAACACAACCACACCGGAAACCGATGCTCTGGAGACATTCCATGCATGCACGCGACTGTGGTTTGAGGAAGCGTTCGACGCCCCCACCGGCATTCAGAAGCTCGCCTGGCCGATTCTCACCTCCGGTCAGAACGGCTTGCTGCTGGCTCCCACCGGTTCCGGCAAAACGTTGGCCGCGTTTCTGTCGTCCATCGACCGCATCATGTTCGGACCACCCCCTGCTCCGAACGACCGCCAAGTCAAAGTCCTTTACATTTCTCCGCTCAAAGCTCTCGGCGTCGATGTGGACCGCAACCTGAAATCTCCCATCGCCGGCCTGCGGGCGGTGGCGGAACGGGAAGAGATCCCCTATCACGAACCGTCCGTCGGCATTCGTTCCGGAGACACAACGCAAAAAGAGCGACAGGAGATCAATCGGCACCCCCCTGAGATTCTGATCACGACCCCCGAATCTCTGTATTTGCTCCTCACCTCCAAAGCGAGAGAAATTCTTACCGACGTCGAAACAGTCATCGTTGATGAGATTCACGCCATGGTGAGTACCAAGCGAGGTTCGCATCTGTTTCTTTCTCTGGAACGACTGGAACGATTGCGGGAAAAGAACGCCGATACGGAAATCGCACCGCTTCAACGGGTGGGACTTTCCGCCACACAACGTCCCCTGGAAGAGATCGCGCGTGCACTGGGAGGCGGAGTCGCGACGACGGATGCCGAACAGCCGCCGCAACCACGCCCCGTCCATATTCTGGATGCCGGGGAACGGAAACAGTTTGAACTGAAAGTGGAAGTTCCCGTCGAGGATATGGCGAAGCTGGCGGAACCGACCCCCGTGCCGACCGGATCGGCTTCTTCGGGACCGACGCTCCCTTCGATCTGGCCCGCGATTCATCCGCGTCTGGTGGAACTGATCAAGGCGCATCGTTCGACGATGGTCTTCGTGAACAGTCGCCGACTGGCGGAACGAATCGCCGGCGCGATCAATGAAATCGCGGAAGAGGAAATCGCTCTCGCGCATCACGGTTCGGTCGCTCACGACAAACGAGCCCAGATCGAGGATCGACTCAAACGCGGTCAACTCCCCGCCATTATCGCCACCTCATCCCTCGATCTCGGCATCGACATGGGGGCCGTCGATCTCGTGATCCAGATCGAATCCCCTCCTTCGATTGCCGCCGGCGTGCAGCGGATCGGACGCTCGGGACACTCCATCGGCGAAGCATCCTCGGGGGTGATCTTTCCGAAGTTTCGCGGCGACCTGCTGTCGTGTGCGGCGGTGACGGCGGCGATGGGTGAGGGATACGTTGAAGAGACGCACTATCCCCGCAATCCGCTCGACGTGCTGGCCCAACAGATTGTGGCGGCGGTTTCGCTGGAAGACTGGTCGGTCGATGAACTGTTCGCCACGATTCGTGGGGCGGCCCCGTTCTTCGAACTCCCGCGCAGTTCCTATGAAGGGGTGCTCGATCTGCTGGCGGGACGATATCCCTCCGATGAGTTTTCGGAATTGCGACCGCGTATCAACTGGGACCGCATCCAGGGAGTCCTTTCCGCCCGCCGAAGTTCGCAGCGGATGGCGGTTCTCAATGCGGGAACGATTCCCGATCGCGGCTTGTACGGCGTGTTTCTGGTGAGCGAGGATCAGCAATCGCAAAGCCGCGTCGGCGAACTCGATGAAGAGATGGTGTTCGAGATGCAGCCGGGAGATGTGTTTCTTCTCGGGGCCTCTTCCTGGCGGGTGATGGATATCACGCGGGACAAGGTGTTGGTGGTTCCCGCTCCGGGAGAATCGGGACGGATGCCGTTCTGGCGAGGAGACGGTCCCGGTCGTCCGCTCGAATTCGGTCGCAAGATCGGCGAATTGACGCGAGAACTTCTGAAACAACCGAAAGATCAGGCAACCCGGACGCTGGTTCGCGAACATCATCTCGACGAACGAGCCGCCCGGAATCTGGTCGATTATCTGCACGATCAGGAATCCGCCACCGAGGAAGCCCCCAGCGACCGGACGATCGTGATCGAAGCGTTTCTCGATGAAATCGGGGACTGGCGCATCGCGGTACTGACGCCCTTCGGAACTCGGGTTCACGCTCCCTGGGCGATGGCGGTCAACGCACGACTGCAGGAGATGATGCCGGGCGACATCGACATGACGTGGGACGACGACGGCATGCTGTTCCGATTGCCCGAATCGGAAGAACCTCCGGAGATTAATATCTTCCTGCCCGCGTCGAACGCGGTCGAGGACGAAATCGTCAACCAACTCTCGGGGACGGCGATGTTCGCCGCCCGCTTCCGTGAGAATGCCGCCCGGGCCTTGCTGTTACCGCGGCGCAATCCGGGCAAACGCACGCCGCTCTGGTTGCAGCGTCGCAAATCGGCCGATCTGCTGGCGGTGGCGGCACGGTATCCTTCCTTCCCGATCCTGTTGGAAACGTATCGCGAGTGTCTGAAAAATGTGTTCGACATGCCCGGTTTGATCTCCATCCTGCGAGACATCGAGCAGCAGAAGATCCGAGTGACCGCCGTCCGCTCCGATAAGCCTTCGCCGTTCGCGTCATCCCTGCTCTTCAGTTATACGGGGAACTTTCTTTACAACGGCGATACGCCGCTCGCCGAACGCCGCGCTCAGGCGCTCGCGCTCGATCACTCCCAGTTGCGGGAGTTGCTCGGCTCGGCGGACTTCCGCGAGTTGCTGAATCCCGAGGTGGTGGATCAGGTTGAAATCCAGCTTCAACGACTCGACGGCAAACTGACGCTGCGAGATGCCGACGACCTGCACGATCTTCTGTTGCATCTGGGGGCCTTGTCGCGGGAAGAGATCGCATTACGCTGCGATCCGGAGGCGGCTCTCGACATCTGGCTGGAAAATCTGATCGCGTCGCGCAACGTCATCAGAATCAAGCAGGCGGGTGAAGATCGCTACGCGGCGGCGGAAGATGCGGCTCGTCTGAGGGACGCCCTCGGAATCGTCCCGCCGCAGGGATTGCCGCACGCATTTCTGGAAACGGTCGACCGGCCGCTGGAAGATCTGGTCTCCCGATATGCGCGAACCCACGGCCCCTTCAGCGCCGCAGCTGTCGCCGAACGTCTGGGGGCGTCGTCGGCGAAAGTCAATGAAACACTCACGGAGCTCAGCGAACGGGGGCGCGTGCTGGTCGGCGAATTTCGTCCGGGAGGCTCGGGACGGGAATGGGTCGATGCCGAGGTCCTGCGGACGCTCAAACGACGTTCGCTGGCCCAACTGCGGCAACAGATCGAACCGGTCGAGCAGGAAAAACTGCAACAGTTCATGATTCACTGGCAGAGCGTCTCGCGACCGCGTCGAGGGCTCGACGGCGTGCTCGATGTCATCGAGCAGTTACAAGGCGTCCCGCTGCCGTTTTCGGTCTGGGAGAATCAGATTCTGCCCTCGCGCGTGAAAGGATTTCAAACCGCCGACCTGGACGAACTGTGCGCGGCGGGGGAAATTCTGTGGCAGGGAATCGATCCGCTCGGTTCGAATGACGGTCGCATTTGTCTGTATCTGGCGGATCGGTTCGATCTGTTGCGAGCCACGCCGGAACTGATCGAAGACGACATCGCAACATCGATTCGCGAACTTCTCGCTGAGCGGGGAGCTGTCTTCTATGACGAAATACTACGAGCAGTGGGCGGCTTTCCGCAGGATGTGTTCAATGTGCTGTGGGAAATGGTCTGGTCGGGAGAGGTCACCAACGACACCCTGACACCGCTCCGATCGATCCGCCGCAAATCGAGCCAGTCGCTCAAACGCCCGCATCGATCCGGAAGAAGTTCCTTCCGCACGCGGCGACGAATTACCGAACCGGGCGCGGAAGGTCGCTGGTCGCTGGTGGAATCGAAATGTTTTTCTCATCCCACTCCCACAGAGCGTCAGACGGCCCTCGTCTCACAACTGCTCGAACGGTACGGCGTGCTGACGCGCGAAATGGTGGCGGGAGAGAAAATCTCCGGGGGGTTCTCGGCTTTGTATCCGGTTCTCAAGGCGATGGAAGAAGCGGGACGCATTCGGCGGGGGTACTTCGTGGACGGTCTCGGAGCCGCCCAGTTCGCCACGCCGGGAGCCGACGATCAACTCCGCAACGTTAAATCCGGTTCCTCGCGCGAGGCCGAGACGACAATCATCGCGGCGACCGATCCGGCGTGTCTCTACGGAACCGCCCTGGATTGGCCGACGGAAGAGGGAGAACGCTCACCACAACGGTCCGCGGGATCGCTGGTGATCCTGCGAGCCGGCAAACTGATCGGCTATCTCAGCAAAACGCGCGAACA
>JABURQ010000099.1 GCA_014762625.1 Planctomycetaceae bacterium
AAAATCGGAATTCCAAAATCCAAAATCGAATAACCCCGAACGCTAACTCTGGTAGGGTGAAGTTGGCAAGCTGAGTTTTTGGAGTGCTCCGACTTGTCGGAGCTTTCTCTCTCCCTCCGTGCAGACTGCCGTACTCCACGTCGAATGAGAATGAAAGCGGTGGCAAGCCACCGCACTCCAAATTCTCGATGCCCGCCCGTGTTTTGAAAAAAGAGCCACGGATAACACGGTTGAAAACGGAGCCTTACGGAAGGAAAAGAAGTCTCGCGCAGCGGCGCGGAGGCGCAGAGAAAAAAGGGAACACTGATCTTCGCTCATCATCACTGATCAGAAAGGCGGAGCCCGATTATTGAGAATTGGTGTTCCCGTCTCTGAATCCCGGAAACTGAAAACTCAACACTTTACACTGAAAACTATTTTCCCAACACGAATCACACGAATGGAAAGGCTGCCGCCATGCCTTGATCCTCCCTATGAAACTTTTGTTGTCTCACAAAAAAGCACTCCGGGATGATCGTCCCGGAGTGCTTCTCAATCGTTAAGGCTGGTGACATTGTGGAGATATCGTTACGGCGCCATCGGGTCGGCGGCTTCGACGACAATCTCGAACATGTCTCCCTTTTCGGTTTCCGACCAGGTAGAGCCATCGATCAATTCGCCACCATCGATGGCATCGCCGTGTCCCAGGTGCGCGTCGAGAGAACGTTCCGAAACGCTGATCACAACATAGAGGTAAGTGGTTCCGGTCAGTTCTCCGGTTTCTTCATCAAACTCTTCAATTTCTTCCGCCAGATGGGCAACCAGGACCTTTTCAGGTTTTTCCGGTTTGTCTTCGGGCGGTCCAGCCAACAAGAGCGCAGGGAGGCTCAAACAAACGGTCAAGGCGGCAATGCGGGTCATCCATGAATTCATCATCAAATTTCTCTCCTTCAAACTCATCTTTCTGGGGGTGGGGCGATCGACACCGATCACCAAATTCCAAGCTCCCATATCAATGATGGTAAGGCTCGAAATCATCTTTACCAGCGGGGTGTTCTCTGGGGCGGGATCTCGGGGATCTTCTGTAGGGCGAATTCCCGATCACCCGTTCCAGAGATGCTTCACCGTGTCGCATCGGGTGTCTTGCCTCAAATCGAATCGGTTACAGACAAGTGCTTCCGCCGATCCTCCATAGAACCATCAAAGGCTCTGTTCTCAACACCTTTCATCCCCTATAATATGAGGTACAAGGCTTTACACGCCTTGTCCCGCCCCATAATTTCCTTCCCACCGATAATTTCCCGCCCTTATGAGCCGATTTTCCCTCTATACAGTCGTTACAATCTTCTACCTGGGGCTGAACGTCTTCCCGGTTCAATCAGAGTCCGCACCGCCGACTGCTGAACAGGAAAAATTTTTCGAAACTCGGATTCGTCCCGTTCTCGCTGAATCCTGTTACGAGTGTCACGGTCCGAAAAAACAACAAGCGGGTTTGCGAGTCGATCATCGGCAATTCCTCATCAAAGGAGGAGAGACCGGGAGCGTGCTGACGCCCGGCAAGATCGATGAAAGCCGTCTATGGGCGGTGTTGCAGCACGATCCGTTGGATACCCAAATGCCGCCGGATGGCAAGTTGGCCGATCAGGTGTTGGCCGATTTCAAAGTCTGGATCACGATGGGGGCTCCCTGGCCGGAGAGTGACCTGCCCAAAGTGACGGAGCAGGGGCAGGACACGGCCTGGAAATCGCACTGGGCGTATCAGCCCGTGACCCGTCCGGAGGCTCCTGCGATCGACGATTCCGACTGGCCTGTGAACGAGATTGACCGCTTCGTGTTGCGGAAACTTCGCGAACAAAAACTCTCTCCCAGCGACCAGGCCGATCGGGAAACACTGCTACGACGTCTGAAGTTCGATTTGGTGGGATTGCCGCCGACTTATGAGGAATTACAAGCATTCAAGAACGATACGTCTCCCGAGGCGTATGCCCGTTGGGTCGATCGGTATCTCGCTTCGCCTCATTTTGGGGAACGCTGGGCGCGGCACTGGATGGACGTGTCCCGTTATGCGGACACGAAAGGGTACGTCTTCCAGGAAGACCGCAATTATCCCGATGCGTGGCGGTATCGCGAGTGGCTGATCGACGCCTTCAACAACGATCTTCCCTACGACCAATTCGTCGTTCGTCAGTTGGCCGCCGACCAGGCGTCTGAGGATGAAAATGACTTACACGCGATGGGCTTTTTGACGTTAGGACGTCGGTTTCTGAATAACCGGCACGACATCATCAACGACCGGATCGATGTGGTGACGCGCGGGTTGATGGGGCTGACGGTGGCGTGTGCTCGCTGTCACGATCACAAATACGATCCCGTTCCGACCGCCGATTATTAGTCACTGTATGGTGTGTTCGCGAGTTCCCACGAACCGAAAGACGCCCCCTCTTCGCTGAGACTGGTGGATAAGGAACAGCCGTTCCAGCCGGTGGTCTTTGTGCGCGGCTCTCCCGGCAATCGAGGAGAGAAAGTCCCGCGTCAATTCCTGCAAGTCGTGGAGCGAGAGGATCGAACGCCCTTCCAACAGGGCAGCGGTCGGCTGGAGATGGCGCAGAAGATTGTCGCGGCCGACAATCCGCTGACGGCGCGGGTCTGGTCCAATCGGGTCTGGGGACATTTGATCGGCAACCATCTGGTGCGTACTCCGAGTGATTTTGGCGTCCGCAGCGATCCGCCGACGCATCCGGAATTGCTCGACTGGCTGGCGGCGAGCCTGGAGGAGAACGACTGGTCCACGAAATCTTTGATTCGTCAAATTGTGATGTCGAAGACATACCGACAACGTTCCGAAGCGACCGCGCAAATTGTCGAACGCGATCCCGAAAACAGGCTCCTGTCGCACATGAATCGTCGGCGGGTCGATTTTGAAGCACTCCGCGACAGAATGCTAAGTGTTGCCGATCATCTCGATCCGGCGATCGGTGGGGAGTCGGTCAAAATTACCGAGCCGCCGTTCCCCAACCGCAGGACGATTTACGCGTTCATTGATCGTCAGAATTTGCCCGGTGTGTTCCGGTCGTTCGATTTTGCCGGTCCCGATACGCACGCCCCGGTTCGTTTCGAAACCAATGTCCCCCAGCAGGCGTTGTTCCTGCTCAATTCACCCTTCGTTATCGAACAGGCAGAAGCGGTCACAAAACAACTTCCCGAAGCAGATGTTCGCACACGATTAAATTCTCTTTACCGACAAATCCTGCAACGCGATCCTTCGGCAACGGAACTCCAACTCGCGACCGATTATCTGAAGCAATCGAAGCAAACCGACATCGTTCTCCCTGAGAATGAATGGGACTACGGCTACGGACACATCGCTCCGGAAGCGGGGTTGCTGCTGTCGTTCACAAAGTTTCCTCACTTTACTGGTACTGCCTGGCAGGGGGGAGCCAAACTTCCCGACGAGAAACTCGGCTGGGCGACGCTCAACAAATCGGGTGGACACGCCGGCAACGATCTGATGCACGCCGTCGTCCGTCGCTGGAAGGTCCCCTTCGACGGTCGCGTGAGGATCAAGTCAACACTCCGTCACGACACGGATCAGGGAGATGGCGTGCGAGGACGGATTCTGCTTTCGGGAGGCGATCAACAGGGGGTTTGGGAGGTTCACAATCGGCAGCAGCCGATCAATCTCCGAGAACTACCGGTGAAAAAAGGGCAAACGATCGATTTTGTGACCGACAGGATCGGCAATCATTCGCACGATTCCTTCCACTGGCCCGTAGAAATCACGCTGACGAAAACAGACGGCTCCGGTCGGCAATCGGCTGTCGCCGAGGCTGATTTTGCCGGTCCCGCTCCCCAGCCATTGGATTCCTGGTCGCAATTGGCCCAGGTGTTATTACTATCCAACGAATTCCAGTTTGTGGACTGATTGATTATGTATACCGTCACTCCTGATTCTCGAATCGCTCGACGAGATCTGCTGAAGCGCTGTGGTCTCGGCATGGGCGGATTAATGTTTTCCCAACTCCTTTCGGAGACGGGCTCGGTACGAAATACGCTGGAAGCCGCCACCAGGAATCCGCTGTCGCCCAAAGGGGGACATTTCCCCGCGAAAGCGAAGCATGTGATCCACCTGTTTATGAATGGTGGCCCCAGTCAGGTCGATACGTTCGATCCGAAGCCGATGCTCGACAAGTACCACGGCAAGAATCTTCCCATCGATAATTTGCGCACCGAACGCCCGACCGGGGCGGCGTTCAAATCGCCGTTCAAATTTCGCCAGTATGGTGAAAGCGGAATTCCGGTCAGCGATCTCTTCAAGCACACGGCAGAATCGATCGACGACATCGCCGTCATTCGATCGATGCATGCTGATGTTCCGAATCACGAACCGTCCTTGTTGCTGCTGAATTGCGGCGATGCCCGTCAAATTCGCCCCAGTATGGGATCGTGGCTGACGTATGGTTTGGGGACCGAAAACCAGAACCTGCCGGCGTTCGTGGTGATGTGTCCGGGAGGCTATCCAATTCAGGAATCCCAAAACTGGCAGGCGGGATTTCTGCCGGGAATCTACCAGGGAACCCACATCGATACGCAGCATACCGATATCGAGAAACTGATCACGAATATTCGCAACAAACGACTTCCTCGCGACCAGCAGCGGAAACAACTCGATCTCTTACAAACGCTGAACCAGCAACACCTGGAGCAGCGCGGAGTCGATGCGGGGCTCGAAGCGCGGATTCAGTCGTACGAACTCGCCTACCGCATGCAGATCGAAGCGGCGGACGCGTTTGATGTTTCGAACGAACCAAAACACATTCAGGAAATGTACGGTCCCGGCGTTCAGGCGCGACAGATCTTAATCGCCCGTCGTCTGGTGGAACGCGGTGTCCGCTTCGTACAGGTCTGGCACGGTGCGGGACAACCCTGGGACAATCACGACGATATCGCGATTCGACACAAACAACTGGCCGATCAGTGCGATCGGGCGATCGGAGCGTTACTCAAAGATCTCAAACAGCGCGGTTTGCTCGAAGAGACGCTGGTCATCTGGGGTGGGGAATTCGGTCGAACGCCGGTTGTCGAGCTTCCCAAGAAGGGAGCCAACGCCGGTAAGGTCAACGGACGCGATCACAACCACTGGGGCTACACCACCTGGATGGCGGGTGGTGGCGTGAAGGGGGGCTACGTTCACGGGGCGACTGACGAATTCGGTTTCCGTGCCGTCGAAGATAAAGTCCACGTTCACGATCTGCAGGCGACCATCATGAAACTGATGGGATTCGATCATGAAAAATTCACTTACCGCTACGCGGGACGCGACTTCCGACTGACCGACGTGCACGGTCGTGTGGTTGACGAGCTGATTGCCTGACGTGACCGATTCGCCAGCGACTCCGGAACAGTCCTCGACTGACGATTTCGAGCCTTCATCCGGTGAGGCTTCGAACTCTGAGGGAGAGGGGAAAAGCTTCCGGGGTTCTGCGGTGGCGTTTCTTCAATTTCTGGGGCATGTGATCGTTGTGGTCAGCAGCTTTGGGTTAGTGGTGGGAACGTTTTTTCGTCTCACCGTCAAAGATGCCGTCCCCTACTTCGCTCTCTTTTATTATGCCTCACCGCCGATTCTCCTCGCGTTGGCGGCGTTCATCCTCGCGGGACGGACCTGGTTCCTGAAACAGCCTCGCCGGGCGACGGCGTTATTTTTCCTGGCGCTGCTGCTGGCGGGTTGGTGGCATTGGACCACTTATCAAACGCCCGCCGGTTCGCGGGAATCGAGCGAGGGAATCTCAAGATCAGTTTTGTTCTGGAACGTTCAGGATGTGAGAGCCGGCTGGCCGAAGCTTATCGAGGAAATTCGCCAGTACGATCCCGACCTGATCGGTCTGGTCGAAGTTGAGAGTGGAGGTCAGGTCCAACATGCCGCCATCGAGCGGGCGTTTCCGGAATACCAGCCACTCTTTGTCGGGCATGGGTATCTTCTCGTTCGTGGCGAATGGCTCTCGCACCAACGCGACTCATTAGGAAACAAAAGTGAGTTTGCGGTTGCCACCGCTCGGTTTGACGACGGAACCGAACTCGAAGTTGCACTGGTGGATATCAACGCCAATCCCTTTCTGCCGAGAGGTCCGGCGTTGCGGTCGCTGGCTGAGAAACTGAGCGGAATCCCTCCGCGACGGCTGTGCCTGATGGGAGATTTCAATACGCCCCCTGATTCGATCTATTTTGAGGCTTTTCGGGAGAGGTTGGAAAACATCTTTGAAGTCCAAGGGGAAGGTTATCATGTGACGTGGCCGGTGCCGGTCCCGGTGTTGTGTCTCGATCAAATCTGGCTGCCGAAAGGCGCGACACGAACCGCCGCTTATCACTCGACTCGACTTTCCGACCATCGTCTCGTGACGGCGACATTCGTTGTTCATGACGCGGGGAGACCTTGAAAACGGATTGGGACCGCATCGCTTGTGGGGCGGTTTTCGGTTATTAGTAAGAGATGGTAAGGAATCGGTGACGAAGACTGCTAGAATCAGAACACGTCTCCGAACATGCTGACAAGACGGAAACAGATCGCCGAGATGAATACCGAATCCCACGACTCCTCTTCTCCGGCTGCTGACGGAACTCGGTCCTCTTCCGCCGGTTTTTGGCTTCGTCTCTCGATCGCTGCTCTCGTTATCGTGGGTTTATTTTTCCTGTCGCGAATCTACGGCAGTTCCGAGATACTGGACTTTCTCGCCCAGCAGGAAAGCCGAGCCGATCAGTTTCGAACCGATCATCCGGTGGCGGTGTACGGAGTCGCCTTTTTCATTTACGTCCTGGTGACGGGGCTTTCGTTGCCGGGAGCGGCGGTATTGACGATTCTGTTCGGCTGGTTCTTCGGCTTTACAGCGGCGCTGATTCTGGTGAGCTTCGCCTCGACCAGCGGAGCGACGCTGGCATTTCTGATGAGTCGCTATTTTTTACGCGATTCGATTCAGCGTCAGTTTGGCGAGCGATTGAAAACGTTTAACAAGGCCTTGGAACGGGAAGGGGGAAGTTATCTGTTCGCGTTGCGTCTGGTTCCCGCCGTCCCGTTTTTTGTCATCAATCTGGTGATGGGACTCACTCCGATTCGCGTCAGGACTTATTGGTGGATCAGTCAGGTGGGGATGTTGCCGGGAACGGCGGTTTATACTTACGCGGGGAGCAGCATTCCGGAGATTACCGCGATTCAATCGATCGTCGAGCAGCATGGGCTCAGCGGACTTCTGACTCGATCGGGGAGTGAGATCAATTTAATGAATTTATTTCTGGCGCTCATTCTGCTCGGGTTGTTTCCGCTGGCGGTGAAATGGGTGATGAAGTTTTTCCGCGCGCCGACGGCTTGATGTGTTCGATTCAACCTGTTTCGTTAACTCCTTGAGAAAGTCTCGTTATGTCCGACGTCAGCGTCGAGCCCCAGGATGCCTATAACCGGGAACTGATCGAGCAGATTCATCCTCCCGACTGGACGAACCCCACACCGTCCGGACGTTATCATCTCGTGGTGATTGGAGCGGGGACCGCCGGTCTCGTCACCGCGGCGGGAGCGGCTGGGCTGGGAGCGAAGGTCGCGTTGATCGAACGATCTTTGATGGGGGGAGATTGTTTGAATTACGGCTGCGTTCCCTCCAAGGGGATCATTGCATCCGCGAAAGCGATGGCGCAGGTGAAATCGTCGTCCCGGTTCGGCGTTGAACTCCACGGGGAGCCGTCTCTCAATTTCTCGGCGGTGATGGAGCGGATGCGAAAATTGCGGTCTGGGATCAGTCATCACGACTCGGCACAGCGCTTCACGGATCTGGGGGTGGATGTTTATCTGGGAGAGGGGGCGTTTCTCGATTCGGAAACTGTGG
>JABURQ010000024.1 GCA_014762625.1 Planctomycetaceae bacterium
CAAACCAACATGTCCGCTTTTTTGGAAACCTACGTACGCTAGAACTCGAAGAACCTTTTTTCTACACGGTTTGGGTTTCCACGATCTCTATGAAGGAACGCAGGAAGTCTTTAAGAGGGACGAATACTTCCCCGACCTGGTAACAGCGCGTGCCGTGAGATACATCGACGATCACAAGGATCACCCCTTCTTTCTCTACTGCGCATTTAATATCCCCCACTACCCCGAGCAGCCCGATGCGACGTTCGACGAACGTTATAAAAATCTGAAGATGCCTCGACAGTCTTATGCCAAAATGGTGTCCACGGTCGACGATCGTATGGGACAAATCATGCAGCGTCTCGCCCATCACGGCCTGACCGAGAACACGATCGTGATCTTCATGAGCGATAACGGGCATTCCGTAGAGAGTTATCAAATCTCTCAAGAGAACCACAACAGCGGATTACCGAAAGGAGCGAATTACGGAGCAAACGGCGGAGGCGGCAACACCGGCAAATGGATCGGTCACAAGGGGAACTTTTACGAAGGAGGGATACGCGTCCCGGCGATTCTCAGCTATCCCGCCAAACTCCCCAAGGGGGAAGTCCGCGACCAGGCAATCACTGCGATGGACTGGATGCCGACAATTCTCGAACTGTGTAACATCGCCCGTCCCGATGTCAACTTCGACGGCAAGAGTCTCGTTCCCGTCATTCAGTCTCCCGACGCACCTTCACCTCACACCACGATGTTCTGGCAATGGCAAAACAAGTGGGCCGTTCGCGATGGGGACTGGAAACTGATCGGCGTGAAGAACAATCCGCAACATCTCGGCAATCTGGCCGAAGAGAACCCGGAAGTCGCCAATCATCTGAAAGATTCTCCCGAAATCGTCACACGACTGTATCAGCTTCATAAAACGTGGTTGAAAGACGTGGATCTGAATGCAACAAACAAGCAAGAATAATTCGAGCCGCTTGCGCAAGCGAGAGGGCAACATCGAATGCAGATGATCGCCCCGGTCGTTTAAAGCCAATAAAACCCAATTGATGAAAGACATTGGCCCCGCGAAAGCTGTTTCGGTTTCTTTCTTTATTGTTGAGCGGCATCGGGGTGGCTAACCTGAGGAGTGAAAGTTCTTTCCTCCGAGAGAGACGGGAAACGGAATGATGAGTTACTGGTGGGCCGCGATTCCGGTGATACTGATCTTATGGGTGGCCTACGATCTTCTGCAGAAGCAGCACGCGATCCTGCATAACTTCCCCATCATCGGACATTTCCGCTATTGGCTGGAAATGATCGGCCCGGAACTGCGTCAGTATATCGTCACCAATAACGACGAAGAACGCCCCTTCAGCCGTGATGAAAGACGGTGGGTCTATGCCTCGTCGAAACTGGAGAACAACTACTTCGGCTTCGGAACGGATAACGATCTGGAGAGTTCGCCGAATTATCTGATCATTCGACATTCCTCGTTCCCAAAACGTTTCCCTGTGGTAGGAGAAGAAGACTACGATCCCGAATATCACATCCCATGTGCGAAAGTTCTGGGAGCAGCGCGAGACCGAAAACACGCCTTCCGTCCCTCTTCCATCGTCAACATATCCGCGATGAGTTTCGGTTCGCTCAGCGGACCCGCCATCGAGGCGCTCAATCGCGGAGCGGAACTGGCCGGTTGCTTACACAATACCGGGGAAGGAGCCATTTCTCCCCATCATCTCCAGAGAGGAGAATTGATCTGGCAGATCGGTACGGGATATTTCGGCTGCCGGGATGAAGCAGGAAAGTTTGATATTGAGCGTTTCAAGGATCAGGCCGCCGCTCATCCGATTCGAGCGATCGAAATCAAACTGAGTCAGGGAGCCAAACCGGGACACGGCGGTCTGCTGCCCGCCGCGAAAATCACGCCGGAGATTGCCGCGATCCGCGGGATTCCTCTGGGGCGGGATTGTCACAGTCCCTGTTCGCACTCCGCTTTCTCGAATGTGGACGAATTATTGGATTTCGTGGAATGGCTGGCGGCGGAGAGCGGGTTGCCGGTCGGGATCAAATCGGCGGTCGGACAACTGGGATTTTGGAAAGAATTGCGCGACCTGATGCTGGAGACGAACCGGGCAGTCGATTTTATCACAATTGACGGCGGCGAAGGGGGAACGGGAGCGGCTCCGCTGGTGCTGGCCGACCATGTCGCGCTCCCCTTCAAACTGGGCATCGCGGCGGTCTACCCCTACTTTCGCGAGAGCGGTCTCCATGAAAAAATCTGCTTCATCGGTTCGGGGAAACTAGGGCTTCCTGAAAATGCCTTTCTTTCGTTTGCTCTCGGCTGCGACATGATCAACGTGGCACGCGAGGCGATGCTGGCGTTGGGATGCATTCAGGCCCAACGTTGTCACAGCGATACCTGTCCTACGGGAGTCGCCACGCAGAATCGCTGGCTTACCAGCGGACTGGATCCGACGCTCAAATCGATACGCGTCGCCAACTACCTGAAAACGCTCCGCAAGGAACTGATGCAATTAAGCTGTGCCTGCGGACTGGATCATCCGTCACAAGTCACCACCGATCATTTCGAAATTCTCGACGAATGCTATACCGCCCGCTCCGCCACCCAGGCTTTCGGCTATCCAGCGGAAGGAAAGCCGATTTGAACCGGACTGAAAGCAGAGCCGGAGAGCCGATCAAAACTCTTCTTGATCGATCAACCGGCATTGATGTAACCTCAATAAGCGAGTTCCGTCAATTACACGAGGTATGAATGCTGCAATTGTTCTCCCGACCAACAGACCGCGACTGTGAGGGGCTCGCCCGCAGAGATTTTCTGCAGGCCGGCACACTCGGTCTCGGTTCGCTGAGCCTCCCCTGGCTCCTGCAGCAAAAAGCCCGCGCCGCCGAGAGCGGCTATCTGAAGAACAAATCGATCGTCTACCTCTTTCTGTCGGGCGGTGCGACGCACATCGAAACCTTCAACCCGAACATGAACGGCCCGACGCCGTCGCGCAGTATGACGGGAGAAGTGAAAACAACCGTCCCTGGACTCACTTTCGGCGGAACGTTTCCGCTGCTGGCGAAACAGGCCCATCAAATGGCGGTCGTCCGGTCCTTTCAGCATCCGATCGGCGGTCACGTGCAGGCGATCGTTCACCTGCTGACGGGAGGCACCGATCCGAACGGACAGCAGCAGGCAGGTTTCAGTCTCGGTTCGGCCTATACGCGTTTGCGGGGGACGAATCACGAACTGACCGGCATGCCGACCTATTCGCTACTCAATTCGGAAGAACTCGATCCCCAATATCGCAGCGAACGAGGGCGGGTCGAATCGGGATCGTCTCCGGGATCGCTGGGCGCTGCTTACGCTCCGTTTATTCCCGGCTCGAAAGGTCCGACGACCGAGAACATGAAATTGCAGATGGAAGCAGACCGGCTCGACGATCGCCGGGCTCTCCTGAACCAGCTCGATGTCTTGAAACAACAGACCGAACAAGTGCTCCAGTATCAGGGGGTTGACCGCTACACCGAACAGGCGTTCGACGTCCTTCTCGGCGATGCTTCGACCGCGTTCGATCTCTCGCTCGAGGATCGCAAAATCTTCGAGCGGTACGATACCTCCCACATCGAAGTCGGAAAAAAGAAATTCCGCCCCTCGAACCTCGGCAAACACCTGCTGACCGCGCGGCGACTGATCGAGAAAGGGTGCGGCTTCGTCACTGTCCATTCCGCCGGGTGGGACATGCACGCGGACGGCAACAATCCCGGTATCGCCAAAGGAATGAACATGCTGGGGCGTTCCGTCGATCGAGCGGTTTCCGCGTTTCTGGAAGACCTCGACCAGCGCGGCATGCTCGATGACGTGCTGCTGGTTATCACGGGTGACTTCGGACGGACGCCGAAAATCAATGCGCGCGGCGGACGCGATCACTGGCCCCGTTTGTGTACGCTGGCCTTCGCAGGCGGCGGCATCGGCAACGGCCAAATCATCGGGCAGTCGAATCACACCAACGGCGAACCGGCGAGCGAGCCGGTCACAACCAGCCATTTGATGGCAACCGTGATGCACTCTCTGTTTGATGTGAGCGCGTTGCGACTGGCCCGCGGCGTCCCCCGCGATCTGATGCAGCAGATCGAACGCAATCAACCGATCCCCGGTTTGGTGTGAAGCGGCTTGACACTACGGCGGGCAATTTTCGCACACTGAGAGATTGCGTTGGCTCAGGGAGTCGGCTGGATGACGAAATTTCTACCGGAATCAATTTCATTCCCTTCGCCCAACGTGCTCTAATCGATTTGCAGCGCTGTGCCCACCTTTTGATATCTGCGACTTAAGTTCCAAGAGTTCAACATGTTCAGACAATCGATGTTACTGCTTCTCACTTTTCTGCTCGCCGGCTCCGGACTGGCCGCCGCGCCTCCCAACATTCTCATCATCACCGTCGATAACCTCGGGTACGGCGACTTGCAGATGTACAATCCCGAGTCTGAAATTCAAACACCCCATCTGGATCAACTGGCCTCCCAGGGTTGCCGACTGACGAGTTTCTATACGGCGTCTCCGACTTGTACGGTCTCCCGGGCCTGTCTGCTGACCGGACGCATTCCTCAACGCCACGGTTTGACCAACCAATTGCCGGGCGTCGAAGGAAATTACGGTGTCGGACTCTCTCACGATGAGATTCTGATCCCCCAAATCCTCAAACAGTCCTCGATACCTTATGCGACGGGCTGTTTCGGAAAATGGAATATCGGTTTCGCGAAAGGCTCGCGTCCAACGGAACGCGGGTTCGACGAGTTTATCGGTCATGCGTCGGGCAATATGGATTACTACTATCACAATTACCGTGAGAAACACGATTTGTATCAGGAAACTGAAGAACTGCATCGCGAGGGAGATTACGCCACCGACATCTTCGCCGAGGCGGCCATCGATTTCATGACGCGACAGACGAAACAGGGAAAGCCATGGTTCTGTTACCTGCCGTTCAATGCGCCTCACTTCCCGACCGCCGGAAATAAAATCCGGGGCGAGCCGAACATCTGGCAGGCTCCCGACTGGGCGTTTGAAACTTACGAATGGTCACCGGAGGAAACCGATCCACGAAAACGCTACGCAGCGGTCGTGACGGCATTGGATCGGCGAATCGGAGATGTCCTCGCCTCACTCGACAAACTGAACGCTGCCGGGAACACGTTTGTGTTCTTCATGTCGGATAACGGGGCATTCCGTTTGAATCGGGACGGGCTGGATGTCGGCATCAACACGCCGTTGCGGAGCGGCGGCGTCACCTGCTGGGAGGGAGGATTGCGCGTCCCCGCGCTGGCCCGTTACCCCGATCACATCGAAGCGGGCTCCGTGATTGAGCAACCGCTCTGGTCGCCAGATCTGCTCATCGCGTCTGTCGAACTGGCGGGAGCGAAACTCCCCTCCGATCGAACGTTCGACGGCAAGAATCTTCTTCCGGTCCTGATCGAGCAAGCACCGACGCCGCACGAATCCTTCTTCTTCCAGTATCGTAACCACGCCGCTCTGCGCAGAGATCAGTGGAAAATCGTGCGTGAGAAGCCGAATCAGCCGTGGATGCTGTTCGATTTATCGAACGATCTTTCGGAATCCCGGAATCTGGCGGACCAGAAACCGGGGACCGTCCAAAATCTGGCCGAAGAGTTTCAGCGAATCAAAAATGATCTCGAGAACAATCGCGCTCAGGAGTCCCCGTGAACCACGAACTCAGCAAACTGAGGGCCTTTCACTTTTTGATCTTCAAATCGATCGTCAGATTGGTATTTCCCGCAGAGCCAATCTGTTCGGTCATGAAAGGGTTCTGCGGATCGCGGTAACGTGCCGGGATCATATCTCGCGCCATCACATCGGCGGCGGACGCCCCTTCGGGAATCGGCTTGCCATCGGGAGTCACCATCTTCGAACAGGTGACCGCGTATTGCCCCTGAGGGCATCCGACGCCCCCTTGTGAGTATTCGCAGACAAACTTCCCCGCGCTATCCGATAAGCCGTAGGAGACCTGACCGGAAGTCGTCCCCATCGGCGTCAAACTCACCAGAACGCCGGCTTCGGGTTTGCCGTTAATCGTGACGACCCCTTCGACCGGAGCGAGCTCGGGAACTTCGTATTCCGCTTGGGTTTGGCCACACCCGATTCCCATACAGCAAATCAGGGCACAGAGAATAATGATCGGCCAGAATTGATTCACACGTTCAGACATCATAATACCTTTATGAGAAAATCCGGTCGGCGGAGAGATCAGGCTCTCCTGCCGACCGTGATCAAGTAGGAAGGAACAGCGTTACGGTGAAGCCGCGCTCAGAATTCGCCGATGACTTCGCCACCGGAGATCGTGGCGAGACCGGTGCGGACCGTGTTGTCAATGTTCTCAGACAGAAAACGGACAGCTCCGTCTCCCAGTAAAACGTGACAACCACCGGTGTGTAAACTGCCCGGCGAGCCCCATTCTCCCAAGCGACCGACTTGTCGTCGTGCCGGATCGTGAGGCGGAGTGGTCCATTTGCAGCAGACCCAGTCGTTGATGTATCGACTGTTGGAGGCGGCGATATCGATCCCGACTCCGACGTGGGCGATGTAGCCCCATTTGATCGCGTCTCCGTCATCAACGTCGAGCGTCGCTTCCGCGACGGCAACCGTGTTCGAAGTACCGTCGGTGATGTCCCGCATGCGGCTGTTGGAATCAATCCCGAACAAACGCTTCGACCCCTTGGCTTGAGTACTCCAGGAACTGCTCCACGCCGCAGTCCAGATCGACAAACCGTAACTCGATCGAGCACCGTAGTACCCGTTGTTCGCACTCGTCGTCGAAATGCCGTAGGTGTTATCGGCGGCAGTGTAAAACGGACTGGCGTTATCCGAAGGGCACAAAAAGATATCCAGCTTCTCGGAGACCCATTGATCGTTAGTTCCCGCAGCAGAGACGAGGACCGAACCGGTTCCCGCATCCCGGTCTCCGGAGGCGATGTTGAAATTGATGTTGTTGTACAACGGGGCTTGGTCCAGAAACGGCAACAACATCGAGAGACCACTTGTGTTCTTAATCGGATCGGCGGTCGCGTTGCCTCCCAAACTGACCGAAGAGCCGGCGAATGGGAAGACGGAGTGAGTGTCGTGGTAATTGTGTAAGGCCAGACCGATCTGCTTGAGCTTGTTTTTGCAGGTCGATCGACGGGCGGCTTCGCGAGCCTGTTGAACGGCAGGCAACAGCAGGGCAACCAGAACAGCGATAATGGCAATCACAACAAGAAGTTCGATCAGCGTGAAGCCTCGACGGCTTCGGATGGCATTCGCGGGCATTTTGTCTCCAGAAAAATCGCGGAGGTAATTCACACCGGTGGCGGGCACAACATCGGGAGAATGAATCTTGGGTGGGTCTTTTTCAGGGTCGTCAGCACAAAGGAAGGCGGATCATTATCTTAAGCTGGCGAGATTCCTTAAAAGGTGGGATTCAAACATCAGTCCATATTCCGTGCCAATTTCAGGAGAATTGTTGTCAGTTCACGACTTCGCACTCGCCCTTAGATCGGAAAGACCGCTCAAAATTCAGAGGTTTTGATCCTTTACTCCCGGTTCGCACCCTCGGCTGCCGGATCCGAAATCAATCGTCTGTGAACAGGAGAACTGTGTGCCCATTGCAGCATCATGTTGCGAAGCTGCGCATTTTCTCATCACTCCCCCAGTTCTCATTAACAGGATTCTGCCTCCAGAGAGGCCAACTGGAAACAGATTTGGTAGTTTGGAGCTCCATCGACTCTCAAAGATTTCAAACTCTTATGCCCGCACTCATCGGAACCGACATCAAGCATGCCGCCGACATTCTCCGCGCGGGAGGTCTGGTCGCGATTCCGACAGAAACCGTCTACGGGCTGGGAGCCGACGCCACAAACCTAGAGTCAGTCGCCAAAATCTTTGCTGCGAAACAAAGACCCGAATTTGACCCCTTGATCGTGCATCTGGCGAACGTCGAAAAACTTTCCGAAATCGTGGAGGACGTTCCCGCTGCAGCCGAAAAATTGATCCAGGCATTCTGGCCGGGTCCGTTGACATTGTTATTTCGCAAGCGAGACGTCATTCCCGATCTGGTGACGGCCGGACTCGATACCGTCGCGGTCCGGATTCCCGCCCATCCGCTGGCACTGGAGATACTGGAAGCGGCCGATGTTCCGGTCGCCGCCCCCAGCGCGAACAAGTTCGGATCGATCAGCCCCACAACCGCACAACATGTCGCCGATCAATTGGGAGACGAAGTCGATTACATTCTCGACGGCGGTCCCTGCACGGTCGGCCTGGAATCGACGATTGTCAGTTGCCTGGCGGAAAGACCGGAAATTTTGCGACTGGGCGGTTTAAGTCTTGAACAGATTGAGACAGTAGTGGGCTCGGCCATCGTGCGAAAAGCCAGCAGCGATCCCGGCCACCAGGTGAAAGAGTCAGCGGCCCAACTCGCACCGGGAATGCTCAAACGTCATTACGCCCCCCGCAAACCACTGATAGTGGTTGACTCTCTAAATGAAATCGAGCTTCAGCCGGGAGACGCACTATTATTACCGTGGAAACTCTCGAATGCCCCCGAAAACCTCCCCTCGGCGATCCTCTCCACTCCCAAAGATCTGACGGAATGCGCGGCCCGCTTTTTCTCGGCTTTGAGAACTCTCGATTCCAGCGAAGCGCAACGTATTGTCGCTATTCGCTTTCCGAACGAAGGCCTTGGGCGGGCATTAAACGATCGGCTGGAGAGAGCGTCAGCGCGATAAGCTCTGCTCGTGAATTAATAACAAAACATTAAAATTTATTGATCTCATAAAGTGACTCTCCAGTGGATTATCGTCACTTTTATTTAACAAACGAAAGGCCAGGAGATCTCTTGCAGCCGATTAATCTTATCGTCATATTTGTTTGAAAATTGCAACACCCTTAGTAGAAGTTCCTACGGACCATGGTCCAGCCACATCGTATCGTTTCGCTGATTCCCTCCGCGACTGAAATTGTTTGCGAGTTGGGCTTTCGCGATGAGCTCGTCGGTCGCTCGCACGAATGCGACTTCCCCGCCGACGTGACCGACCTGCCTGCCTGCAGCCAGCCGATCATCGACACCGACGCCTCGAGTCAGGAAATCAATCTTCAGGTTTCAGAACGAGTGCGCGATGCGATGTCGCTCTTCGAGGTCGATTACGAAAGACTGGCGGAACTGGAACCAACCGTCATCATCACTCAAGACCAGTGTGAAGTCTGTGCGGTCTCACTCGATATTGTTGAGGAGATGGTGTGCGATACTATCCCCTCAGATCCAGTTCTTGTTGCTTGCAATCCCTCAACACTCAACGACCTACAGGACGACATCTTTCGGATCGGGATGGCGTTGGACGCGGAACCTCAAGCCGAGGCTCTGATTTCGAAAATCGATGCGCATTGGACAGAGTTGCTGAATCAAACCGCTTCGCTCGAATCGCGTCCGAGAGTCGCGTGTATTGAGTGGATTGATCCACTCATGGTCTCAGCTAACTGGATTCCCGAGCTGATTGATGTCGCGGGAGGAGAAAGCTTGTTCGGCACTGCGGGAGAATTGTCGACGCGACTGGAATGGGACGCCCTGAAAGAGGCCGACCCCGAGGTGATCATCATCATGCCGTGCGGCTTTGAAATTGAACGCAGCCTCTCCGAACTGGAACCGTTGGTCACGCGGGAAGGGTGGAAAGAATTGTCTGCCGTCAAAAACGGACGCGTCGCTCTCGTGGACGGCCACAACTACCTGAATCGTCCGGGACCGCGCATCATCGAATCGACGCAGATCGTGATGGAAATCCTGCATCCTGGAAAATTCGACTACGGACACCAGGGAACCGGCTGGATTCCGCTCGAAGTTTGAGTCAGGATAGAGCATTCCTCAATTCCTTACTCGATTTGCCTACGCAGCCATGATGAAATTGTTCTCTCTACGCTTACTCACAGCTTGTCTGCTGTGGAGTTGTTTTTTCGTCCTGCCAATAACGACTCGTGCCGGCGAAGTGGTCACGCTGGCCGGCAATGGAACCAGCAGTCGTACGGGAGACGGCGGTCCCGCGAAACAGGCAACCGTCGGGGGACCGTTTGGCGTCTCGATCGGCCCCGATAACGGACTCTACATCTGCGAAACCACGAGGCACGTGATGCGACGGATCGCCCCCGACACCGGCATCATCACCACCGTCGCGGGAACCGGAAAAAAGGGATACAGCGGAGACGGCGGACCGGCTCTCGAAGCCCAACTCAACGAGCCGTATGAAGTCCGTTTCGATACCGCAGGAAACATGTACTTCGTCGAAATGATCAACAACATCGTCCGCAAAGTGGATGCGAAAACCAAAACCATCTCCACTGTCGCCGGCACGGGCGAGAAAGGTTTCTCGGGAGATGGCGGGCCCGCAACGAAAGCGACCCTGAATCGACCGCACTCCATCGCCCTCGACTTCGACAATAACCTCTACATCTGCGATATCGGCAATCACCGCATTCGCAAGGTCGATCTCAACACCGGCCTCATCAGCACTTTCGGCGGGACGGGCGAAAAGAAAGACACCCCCGACGGTGCGAAGCTGGCGGGAACGCCCCTCAAAGGCCCCCGCGCCCTCGACTTCGACGGCGATCATTCCCTCTACCTCGCGCTCCGCGAAGGGAACGCCGTCTATCGCATCGATCTCGAAACAGAAACCCTCCATCATATCGGCGGCACGGGAAAGAGTGGCTACACAGGGGACGGCGGACCCGCGAAGAAAGCCGATCTCTCCGGTCCCAAAGGGATCGCGGTCGGCAAAAACGGCGACGTTTATCTCGCCGATACCGAAAGTCATACCATCCGCGTGATTCGCGCTGAGACCGGCATCATCGAGACGATTGTCGGCGACGGGGAAAAAGGGGACGGCCCGGACGGCGATCCTCTCCACTGCCGATTGAACCGCCCGCACGGAATTTTTGTGGATGCGGTCGGAAATGTGTACATTGGAGACAGCTCAAATCATCGCGTGCGGATGTTGATTGTGAAGTAGTCCGCCGCGTCAAGTTTTAAGTTTTAAGTATTCAGTGAGTGACCGGGGGCGTCGCGATGCCTCGTCCACCAGCCACCCATCACAAACCCCGGAGAAGACACATGATACGCCAACTGTGCCTCGCCGCCCTGCTCTGCTCTTTGACAACTGTGACCTTCGGCCAGCAGGTCGGCTGGGAACGTCAGCTCGTGGATTACACGTTCCGCTCCGAAGGGGTGACCGCGGGTGACTTCAACAAAGACGGAAAAATGGACGTCGCCGCCGGCGACGTCTGGTACTCGGCTCCCGACTGGCAGGTCCACGAGTTCCGCCCCGCCGGCAAATACTATTACTTCAAAGGGTACAGTAACTCGTTCGCCAACTGGACCTACGACATCAACGCCGACGGTTGGGACGACATCATCGTCATTGGTTTTCCGGGAGCTCCGTTCCATTGGTACGAAAACCCGCAGGGCAAAGCGGGACACTGGAAAGAACACGTCATCTGGCATTCCGCCTGTAACGAAACACCTAAGTTTGAAGACCTGACCGGCGACGGCAAACCGGAGATCGTTCTCGGCTCGCAGCCGGAAGCCCAGATGGGATATCTCGAAATCCCGGAACCGAAAATGGCCGACAAGAAATGGGAATTCGTCGCGATCAGCGAACCGGGCGAACCGCATCAGAACGGAACCTTCAAATACTATCACGGACTCGGCATCGGCGACGTCAACGGCGACGGACGACAGGACGTCGTCATTCCGCACGGCTGGTGGGAAGCTCCGAAAGATCTCGGCGAGCGACCCTGGAAGTTCCATCCGCTCGTCCTCAACGAACAAGGCTCCGGCAATCCGCAAAGCGCCGCCGACATCTACGTCCAGGACCTCGACCTCGACGGCGATCAGGACATCATGATGAGTTCCGCGCATGCGTTCGGCGTCTGGTGGTTTGAAAACAAGGGAGACAACCAGGACTTCCAGTACCACCTGATCGACGGCAGTAACTCACAAACGCACGCCCTGATCTTCGCCGACATCAACAAAGACGGCCAACAGGATCTCGTCACTGGCAAACGCTTCTTCGCCCACCAGGGACGCGATCCCGGCGGGAAGGAAGCGGTCCTGATGTACTGGTACGAAATCAAGCGACAAGAAGGACAGGCCCCCACGTTCACGCGACACGAAATCGTCCCCGCGTTCGATACCGGAGTCGGCACGCAGTTCCAGGTCGTCGATTTCAACGGCGACGACCGGCTCGATCTGGTCCTCTCCAACAAAAACGGCGTGAACCTGATCCTGCAAAAGGTGTCCAAAGGGAAGTAGAAATAATCGCCCTGCGTCACAAGCTGCGGGGATGGGAACAAAACATTCGAGCCTCACCGTAAGCCGACTCTCCGAGTCGGCACGTTCGACGCGGAATTTTGAATAGATCGGCGCCTCACCATGTTTTCTCCCCCTTACCAAGGGGGAGATCAAGAGGGGGTTATTGCATTCGAATCAGGTGACGATGACAGCCTCTCCGCGCAAGCAGTCGGGATGCTCCCAATCGATATTCGGGCATTCTGCTCGGCAAGAGGGGCTATTCGGGCAAAAACCAGTGGGGTGACTTGCCGATTGTGGAGAAAAAACTTAGATTGTTCGCATCTGCGGCTGTGGCGGAATTGGCAGACGCGCAGGATTCAGGTTCCTGTGCCCGTTAAGGGCGTGGAGGTTCGACTCCTCTCAGCCGCATTGATTGCCTTCGTACGTTTTCGTACTTGGCCGATTGCCCCTGTAAAACAGGGGTTTTTTTATGCGCGGGGAAAATCGGTTCCTGCCCAGTTTCCCCAGATACGGCAGGGTACTGCACCGCTTTTTGCAGCGCCCTCTCGAAATGCTCGTCAGTGACCTGCAGATAGTGCTTCGCGGCGATCAGTTGAGAGTTGCCGATCCAACTGCAGACGATGTGCATGGGGAATTGTTCCGCCAGTTCGGTCTCCCGAGTGCTGCGGAGATTGTGGAACAGCTTCGGCCAGGGTTTCAGGCCGGCTCGTTTGATGATCTTCTCAAAGGTTGTTCTGAGATTCTGTTTCGGATCACGATAACGGGTAATCACATGCTCCGCTTCGTCTTCTGCCTGATCCCAGACTTCATCCAGATACGGTCGGATTTCGGGGAAAATGGGGATCACCCGAGATTCCTTCCCTTCGTGATGTTCCGTCTTGGGGCTGCTCACGATCATCTTCTCTTCTTCCCAGAGGATATCCTCCCATCGCAGCGCCAAGTGCTCTGACGGGCATCTCAGGCCACCATAACGGGAGAGAGCGAAGATCAGCCGCCATTGAGCATCGGGACAGGCCTGCAGGATCTTCGTAGAGTCCTCTCGGCTCACGAAATACTGCCGGCTCGGGTTACTACTGGAAACCAGCCCTTTCAACTCCTCAAAGGGATTGGAGTCGATCAGCCGGCGTTTGACAGCCGACCGAAAGAACTGCTTCGCCCCTCGGCAGCGAAGTCGGATTGTGTTCTCTGAGTAATCGAGTTCCGCCAGATAGCGTCGGAAGTCGGCAGCATCCGCTTCGGTCACATCCCGCAACCGCTTCTCGGCTCCGAAGAAGTCGATCAGGTTCCTGCGGGCATTCTTGTACTTCGTCTTCGTGGAAGGTTTCACATCGGTACGGGAGGCAATGTAGGCATCCACGAATGCTTCCAGCGTCGATGCGTCGGGAGGTTCAATCAGGCCGGCATTCGCCAGCTTCTCAGCCAGTCCCGTTTCCAGTCCCTTCACCCAGCGGGCTGTCTCGGGATCGAGACCATGCCCGGTGATCGAGGCAGCGACCAGTTTCTCGACCTTCAGCTTGATCGTCAGGGCATCAGACTGAGACACCTTCCCGAGTCGAATGCTTTTCCGTTTGCCGTCAGCAGCCACGAATTGAACTGTGCGGCGTCCGTTCTTTTGCTTCGAGATAGAAGCCATGAAATCTAATCCTTTCTCAGAAGACCGACCACGGCTGGCAGCTTCTGAGGTCTGCACAGCCGCAATCGGCAAAGTTGATGGTGATTGTAACGAGTCACAAGATCTGCGGATCAACTCTTTCCGAGATTCTGAGGTTCAATGGGAAGATCGGGGGATAACTCCACCGCATTTCCATCTTCATCGGTTCCAAAATATCGGTGACAGTCATCGCATCGATAAATATGATCGTCGATCACACGATGATCGTCTGAATGACAATAGGGACATTGAATCGAATTCATGAGATTCCTTTCAGAATGGTTCCTGGAGATCGGCATCAGTGCCGGATTGATCAAACAGCGTCGAAGATGTCGTGTGTGTGGGATCGTCTTCTTCGGTCCCTTCGGACTCTTGGGAGGTCGGTTTTCCTCGGGATTCACTCGAAGAAGCCGAAGAATCCGATGATTTACACACCACCCCTTCGGACTCTTCCGGCAGTGACCATTGCCAGCCGGCATCCACCCCGACCTTCTCCGGTCGGATCTGTAACCGCTTCTTGGCTTCGTTCACGGCATACTTCGAGAACCCTTCTGCTTGGGCAGCCTCCCAGACTTCTCCAGCCGCTTGCGGACCATCAATCAAAAGATCGAGCAACCATTCCACAGCATCTTCCACCACACCAGCCCGAGAGCCCTTCTGCGGGGGATTCATCAACTGATCAGCCGAGATCGTCACCGGATCCTCAGACCAATGCAGACAGGCCGTCATCGCGCCGGGTTGCTGTATCAGCTTGTAAGCCAGTCCCGATTGATCATTTCCCAGATTATTCTTGATCGGGAGAAACAGCCGGCTTTCGGCATCATTCGGATCACGTTCGACCAGCCAGGCTGCGCGGGCCGCCCCGATGATGCCAATCGAACCCTGCAGCCGATGAATGGCCGAGGTTCCCTGCCGTTTGTTGAGATGTTCGACAGCCACCACAGCGACACCATGACGGGCCGCCAGTTCTCCCAGTGGAGAAAGCACAGACCGCACGTCGGCATTCTTATGGGCGTCGATATCCCCCAGATGCGCGGAGAGCGGATCGATGATGATCAGCCGGCATTCAGGGCGATCCGCCAGCAAGCCTTCGATCACCTGCAGATCGTATTTCAGAGAAACTGATTTCTCCCTGCCGGCTTCCTCGGGATCCCATTGAACGGCAATCGCCTGCAGCAGTTCGATCTTCTCGACATCGGCATCGGCAGCATCCAGGCGCGGGCGAATCGTATCACTGGGATCGTCTTCTCCCGAGATGAAGATCACACCTCCCTGCACTCCTTCCGATCCATCGGGCCAGCTTCGACCGTTTGAAACACGGGCCGCGATATCGACCGTCAGAAACGACTTCCCGAGACCGGGATCACCGGCGATCAGCGTCAGCTTGCCAATGGCAACCCGCGCCGGCCACAGCCAGGACACCTTCTCCGCGATCACATCCGACAATCGGATGATCTTGGGAGAGATGGCCGTTGGTTTTTTCTTCTCTTGGGGATCAGCACTCATTCGACGACCCTCCCTTCTGAGACTCAATCCAGCCTCTCAGATCCTCGGGAGCGTAGCGGACAGCCCGACCGATGCGAACCACCGGGATTGGTCCTCGGGGCTGTGACAGGCTCCACAGCGTCTTCTCGCAGACACTGAGGGACCTTGCAGCCTCCTTTGCTGTGAGTAAGTTCGGGACGGAAGATGCGCCATTCATTGGCCGATCTCCGCTTGCAGCGGATTCTCGCTGCGGATCATTCCTAAGCATTCAAAGACTCCTTCTGATGAATGCCGGCTTGCCGCAGTTCCACACCAGCGATAAGATAGAAGCGACTAAGCTTTGCTGGCGCTCGTCGGTTTACCGGCGGGCGTTTTCTATTGGAGGATCCGGGAGTTGAACCCGGCAGCGAAAGGTGACTAAGCTTTGCTGGCGACCACCGACATCCCCCAACGGCATCAATGCCGTAAAGACTCCTCCCATGATTTGCGTTCGGGACAGCCAACCGCGATCCAGGCGCGTAACTCCTCCGCATTCCAGCGGACAGAGCGTCCTAAGCGGATCGGTCTCGGCAGCCGGCCAGAGACGTTGAGCGTGTGCAAGTGGCGTTTGGAGATACCCAGCAACCGGGCTGCCTCACTTGCTGGCAGCAGCAGTTGCTCCGATTCCGTTTGATGCGATGCAATTTCCATGCATGCATTTTGACGCAGCCAGACAATTTGTCATTGAAGTTATTTCAACTGAATTGAATCGACTTCATTTACGCAATGGAACTGGAGGCAAATCATTCCGTTCTGCATACTTTATCGCCCTGCTTCTGACACCTTGTATGCTACTGACCGGTCCCCAACCATTCGGAATCGCGATCTCTTGAAGTTCGTAGACAATTTTTGCCCAAGCTAAACCTTCAATCGCTTTCTCGTATATCCACTTATCTCGCTCATCTCTGTCAATATTTGAATAGGAGACGAATTCTGTTTTATTGGATACTGCTTTACCTACGATATCCTGAGTCAAAAAATAATGTTCTCGTTCAATTTGAAGTTTCAGTAGTTCTGCATCGAATAGAGGCAAATTCTTTGTGACTGCGAAAGATTCTGAAGTTGCATTTTTCCCAACCGTATGAAGTTCATCTTTGGATATTTCTTCAAAGTTCTTGTTTTTTAATGGATCAAATGCGAACTCTCTCAATGGCTCTAGGTCTACACCCAGAGATTTGAAGATATCATCAAACGATGCCAATTTCCTGAGAGTCATCTCCAGCAATTTGGATCCAGCGAAATGAGCGCTGTGCTCACAAATCGAAATATCGTTTGGATGCAAAATTGGATCACCCAATCTCACCACGCCCACGGATACCCGCATGAGACGGTCAAAGTTGTCCCAAAAGACTTGGCTATTTTCCAAGTCTTCAATCAAGCGAGGAATATATTCAGAGAAATCACTAAGCTTTTCTTTGTAGTAGGCAGCGACATCTCCAGACTTAAAAAACTCATTGGGCTGTAAGTCCGGGAACATACTATCGAGATCCAAGTTCTGCCGTTTGGCTTCTTGATATGTTCGATGCCCATCGTTTATTGCCTTCCCCCCCTTCTCAACAGCTGAAAGTTGATCTCGAACTGCTGAGCAAAGGGCTGGATATTTTCGAGCTTTCCAAGAACTGAAAACCAATACATGATCTTCTTCTGGAAGTGTAAGTCTCACCGTAACCACCACCTTTCCAAGCGGGCCGGGCCGGGAGCGTCGCGGAGATGGTGGTAAACGCGACAACTCAGCCGGCCCATTCATGCTTCAGCCGTTTGCAACCGACCTCGGCAACCCGTGATTTTTCAGATTATTTCAAAACAGTAATCTCTTTCGATACTTTTGATAAGCAAAATAATACAAGCCTTCTGCAACATCGATGCACTGTTCACGATATCGATCATACTTCTGAGAGATTGCAATGTGTTTGTTGTTGTCAGTCTCTAAATCGGGTTTCATCTCCAAGATTTCACGAGTGATATTTGAGTACCTTGGAACAGGTCTTTGAAGTGCGGTCCCTAAATCCCAACCAAAGAATCCAAAGGGGGTTCCAGATGCCCGCCCCAAGACTTCAGCGCTATTCCGAATCTTGTATTCGATCCCGTGATCAGTAATCCAGCCACCGGACTCACTTCTGGCCAAAATGACCGCAACTTCTCCCCATGTCAGATGATCAATCAGATTTGCCTGTTGGGTAACGTAAGTGAAGACCCGTTTTGATCGATGCTTGGTTTTTTTCAACCTCTCACAGATCTCCATGAGTTCCACAATTTTTTCAACATCCCAAGATGCAACATCCAAGATAGTCAGCATTCGATATTGAGGGTCAGTTCGCTTGTCCTCAATCAGCTTTTCTTCTTCGTTGAGTTTTTCGTATCTGATTTTCTCTTGCTCTTCCCGATAGTCCCATTTTGTAGGCAGCCGAAACGAATTGAACTCCTCATCGGATATGAAATCGACGTTATTGAAATCCGCCGGAGTTATCACGTTTCTTGAAAATTCGAGGCCATAAACTTGGTCGATAAGATCAGATGGTTGCAAGATACTATTCGAGTTCGGCTCCTGGAATCTGAAAGGGCATTTCAGTCGTTTCTGGACAGCAATTGCAGGAACAGCAGCATTGAGTAGAGGGAGCACACCAAAGACTCGGTGAAATTCTCGCAGGGCCGATTCTTCAACAGCGTATAACTGGTCTCGGTTGAGCGCTGAGAATTCGTAGAGATCACAAAAGATGAGTTTCTGATACTTTTGCTGTAACAGAGAGATTCCCAGATTGTGCGAACTGCTTCGGTGCTTCTTCAGACGGTCCCTAAAACTCTTGGTGGATCCAATGTAGAGGATTGGAGAGAGACCCTTGTCATATCGGATTCCCTGCCCAAGACATAGAAAGTAGATACCGGGAGCATCAGGGAATTCACGGGAATCTGCTGACAGATCGACTTTTCCAAGGCTTCTCATAGCAGATAAAAGACTAATCTACCGTTCAGACCGTTTTCAACATCCAATCGGGTCCTTCCGGCCTGATTGGGCAGATGCGGCTTCGCCATGGCGGATAGATCGTGCCTCACACCCATTTTTTTTGGGTTCTTATCCTTCCCCAAGCCGGCTCTGTTATGAAAAGATCACAGCCGCCCACAGCTTCGTTTTCCGTCCATTGCTGATCGGATCGAGGGAGTACCTTCGAACCGGGGGAACCGCTCTTTTTCGCTTTTTGTTGAAATCTGCGAGCGTCGCACTTAACTCACAGCACAGAGGAACTGACCACAGATTTGATCCAGTTCCCCCCCCCCGTTTCTGTCACAAAACTGTAAAGTGTCTTTGCCCCGATTGTGCGTACATCCAACAACCGGCAGTTCTCTCTAGCCCCTGATTTCATAGGGGTTTACGGCCATTTCAGCAGGTACACACTGGGGGTGGGAGCATACCTCACAACTTTGTCACAATAACCACTCCCGCAGCCGCAAGAATCCGCCGTCAAAAAACGAAGGGGAGGGATTGGAGTCTCGTCTTTTGGTAAGTATGTAAGAAAAAGGTAATATTCGTATCTCACTGCTATTACTTTACTTACGACACTTTCCCACAACTTACTTACTTTTCTTGTCAACACTCGCCGTGAAAACCGCATATACTTTACTGTTGACACGTGTCAACACCCGATGTAATACTCTGGCGTAATGTCCAGACCGCGTCACAATAACAAAAATATCGAGAAAGCACTCGCATACGCTGAGTCAGCGGGATGGAGGGTGGAAAAGGCAAAAGGGAAAGGACATGCATGGGGCAGAATCTATTGTCCATTTAGCTCCAGAGAAGGTTGTATCATCTCTGTTTGGTCTACCCCAAGAAATGCAGAGAACCATGCGAGGCACATAGTCAGAAAAATTGACTTATGTTACCACGAGGGGGATGAAGACTATGAGTAATGAAACATTGAATCAGGAATATGAATTCACTTTGGTAATCGGCAACATCAGCGAGATTACTTGTGAGCTAGAAGATAGGCTGTTCGAAGCTGGATGCGATGACGCCACCATCAGCATGCAGCAAGGTCGAGTATACATTACCTTTTCCCGACGAGCCGAATCTATCGAGTCAGCTATTTTAGATGCCGTGAAGTCTGTTCGCATGGCTAAAATTGGCGCCAAGATACTTCGCATCGATCAATGCGATCTCGTTACGCAAGCTGAAATCGCCAGGCGCATCAGCAGGTCCCGACAAGTCGTGAATATGTACATCTCTGGAGAAAGAGGCCCCAAGGGGTTTCCCCCGCCAGTATGTAATATCACGGACGAATCATCGCCTTTGTGGTATTGGTGCGAAGTAGCTGGCTGGTTGTTCGAAAATCAAGTCATAAGAGAAGAGGATTTGCACCAGGCACAAGTTGTCGCAATTCTAAATTGCATTCTTGAATTGTCATACAAAAGAAATATGGCCGCAGAGGAAACTGATAAATTTATGGAAGAACTTTGCTTGTGCAATTCAGAAGACTGTGAACAAATACCAGCGACTGCATAGAGACATCCTTTTCTGTTGTTTTCAATCTTGAACAAGCTTTACCATGTTGGCTTGGACTTGAGCGGGCAGAGTCGGCCAAGCGTCTATGATGCATTGAAGCCGGCTGTCAAACTGGCACGAATCGGGATCAACTGCACCGGATTCTGCAGCGCCTGAATCGGGCGATTGCTGTAAGTCAATGCTCTCACAGTCGGTTACAGAATCCGCTTCGACTCCTCTCAGCCGCACTCTTTATCTGACAAGCACTCATGGCGGTCGCTCACCAAGCAGGGGGGCCGTGCTTTTTGGCTGTTGGAACCGCATGGACCGAAATTTTACTGACCGAACAGTGCAAGATTCTGATACAAAGGTGCGAGTATCTGGACGCGATTGTCGTGGCGAAAGGCTCGAATGCTCCCCTCGAAAAATGAGAACCGGTCTTTTTTGCTGTTCCTGATCGCGGTGCTCCTGATACGCGGCGTTCACATCTGGTGGATTCCGTCGTTATTGACCGGCATGAATCCCGCGTTGGCCGTCTGCTCGAAGGAAATGAGTACCTCGGGATTGGATGCCCTGAACACCATGATGCCTCCCTTGCCGAGTCTTTTGTTGTCGATCCCCTCAATGCTTCTCGACATCCCGCCGGGAAGGCTGATCGATGCAGCCGCCCTCTTCCTGAGTCTCGCCCATGCGGCAGCCTTCTGGTACTGGCTACGCAGCCTGCAACTCTCTCGTCGGGTGGAACAAGCGACATGCCTGATCTTTCTGTTTCTGCCGATGCACAACGGTTACGACGGCCTCGACAGTCTGCAAACGCTGCTGGCGGGAACGGTGTTCCTCGGATTGATCGCGGTCGTCAATAGAAGTCAGAAAAAATGGAACCCAAGAACGGCGTTCTCTCTCCTCACAATGGCTGTCCTGCTGCCGCTCATTCGAGCCGAGTATCTCATTTTCGTGCCGTTGTTTTTGGGGCTCTCTTATCTCGGATCTCGAATCAGCGCCGGTTCCAACGAGGGAGAGTCCGTCAAAGCGGCGGCGTGTTGCATCGCAGGATTGCTCGCCGGTTTTGCGATCGACTGGAGTGTGAGAGAGTGGAAGGATGACGGACTGGTCGATCTCCGGGCTCAATATGCGTGCTGGACGTTCCTGGACGGCATGCCGTCCGCCTGGCTCAGTCCGGAGGATGATTCCGAGTTCGAGCGACGCCTGGTCGGCGTCCGGAAATTCGGCCCCCCTGCCGAATACGATTATTCGTTAAAAAAAATGATCCTCGCCCATCCCGGACTCACCTTCGCCAAGGGGGTGCTCTCGATTCCTCACTGGCTGTTTCAACTGGGAGGACGACTGCAGATTCTTCCTCTGCCGGCCGCTTTGCTCGCGCTGTTGGGATTCGTTCGACTCACCTGTCTGGGGCGTTCGCTGAGACACCGTTTTTTAACCTGGCATCTGGTCAGCCTCATCCTGGTGACATTGCCTCTGGCGGGATTCATGCTGAACGCCGAATACATGCGACCGTCTTATCCGGCGATGTGCGTATTCATCGCGTATGGAATTTTGGGACTTGCCGGGATTGTTCATCACATGATACGGCGATTCCCAGGGCGAAAATCGACTAGCGCGAGCTTCCTGCTACTCATAGTCTGTGTGGGACTGGAGTTTTGTTATTTTTATTCTGATGCGCACTACCCCGATGTTCCCGTTCTGGTACCGATCATCAGGAAAGCGGATGCACTTCTGCAAGCAAACAACTCGCGCAAAGTGCTGATGGATCCCTATTCCGCCCCCATCGACTCCGCCTCGCGAGTTCATTGGCAAAATCGCGTCTGCGTTCGGAACAGGAATCGCGAGATTGCCCCCCCCTCGACATTGCCGCCGCAACCGGTCGATGTGATGGAGCTATACCAGAGTTGTACCCTTGATCTGGAGGGACCGGTGGCTGTTTTTATCTGGACGCGTGGCACGTCCCTCGAAGACTTGAGTCCACTTGCGATCCGCTGGGAGAAGATCGGATTTCAACTGATTGACTCGGCAGTGGTCAATAGCTCCCGCCAACAATCATGGTCCGTAGGTCTCTATCTGCTGGAGAAACGGGATTGAGAGTTATCATCGTCCATGCTGAGATGATTATCGTCAGGCAGAACACTAGAGGCTTTCCGACCGCGGGCTAGGTCAGGAACCTGATCTTCCACACAATTCGATTGACCGGGAAAAAATACAAGCTAACGTTTTTTTAGCTTGAAAGGATCATGTTTCTGACTGATCGATCACTCTCAATGGCCAAGTCTCATGTTCACATCTCTCTCTCAACGACTGCGAAATCTGCTTCGGGATGAAAGCGGTCCCACGGCCGTTGAATACGCCGTCATGTTGGCGTTAATCATCGTCGTCTGTATTCTCTCGATTCAGGCCATCGGAACGAGCACAAGTAGCACCTACTCGACAATTAATAATGCTTTGGATCCCAAGACAGACGGGAACCCTGATGGCAACGGACAAATTTAGAGCAGCTTACATTTTTGGGGAAATGGTCAACCGGGTCATTTTTTGCTTGATCGCAAGCTTCCGCAGATCCAATATTCAGGTATAGAACTTCCCCTCTTCAGTCTGAGCCCCATCTTCTATGATTGGCTGTGGGAGAATCGTCATGAATGCATTCAGATGTGAAGAAGTAAAAACACTTCCCAAGATGACGCTACGAGGGAATAGTCGCACAACACTCGAACTGCGAAGCCGCTTCAAATTTACGCATTTCTCGTTGGAATTCGAGGAGTCACTGCCGGACGGCCTGCTCCAGGTCTCCGAAGATCTCTTCACAGAGATGAATAACTATCTAAGCAGCCAGGCAGAGCCCTTAGGAGCTCTCTGAACAAGTTGCGTAGGCCCGCTTGAACCACCACGGTGAGACTTTCCAGAGCTCAACTTCGAATTGAAGGCGGCTCACCTCACATCTCCTAATGACGGGGAGTGTAAGAAATCCATCGCAAGGCTTCCTGCAGATGGTCCTCGAGAATCTCGTAACTGAAATACTGACGCGCGGCCTGGTAGTTATACTCGACCATGTCACTCGCGTATTGCGAATCTTCGAGAACGCTTCTGACCTGATCGACCGTCGCGTCGGTTAGAAATCCATCAAAGACGATCGGGCTGACGCCGCTGGGTTCAATATCAGTGCGGTAGATCGAATAGCGATTGCAGATAATGGGACAACGGTAGTAAATCGCTTCCAGAAACGCGTTTCCAAATCCTTCGATCTCCGATGGATAAGTCACCAGATCCGCTTGTGGATAAACATCGTGAATCGTAAAGATTTTGCGTCCCTCCGCCGTCCTGCCGCGACGGTCTGAAATCCGATCAGATGCAAAGATCACTTCGACGTTCATCATCTCGGCAAATTCGCGCAGGTAGTCGGCGTATTCTTTGCCCTCATCGCCGATATCGTGGCTGATCACGAGTTTGGCGCGAGGGTCGTTTAATCGCCGGATCAGTTCGATCGAAATTTGAATCGCTTTCCTGGCGACGACGCGCGTCGGTTGCAGGATGAGGTGGTCCTCTTCCGAGAGGCCGAGTTCTTCCCGAAAGGAGTTGGCGTAGTCATCGGGCGGCGAAGGAGGATTCTCAAAATCCATGACGTTCGGAATCCGTCGCGTCGGGAGACCGATTCGACGGCTGAAGTTTTCCGCGGCGATTTGATTGATGACGACATGGTGAATCTGTCGCAGAGGAGGCGGAAAGGCGGCAGCCAGAAAGTCGTCGATACAATTGATTCGAAAACGTTCGCGTTCCCAGGGAAGATCGTGATGATGAGCCAGGCAATCGATCCCTGTTTGCTGAATCATTTGCAATACCGCAATTCCGAGAGGAATATTCATGGGGATCGAGAGAGAATTTTCCGCGATGAGCAAATCGGGCTGAAAACGCTCGACGGCTTGTTGCAGTTTTTTTCGAATCTTTCCCGAAGTCCCGATGATCTGATTCGTCAACTCCTCCGTCCTGACCTGCGTCCCGAAGGCGCGCGTACGGATGTCGAGAATCTGCGGGTGATTCAGATGAGCCTCCTCGATCAGGAAGGTTTTCTTCTCGTCCCGATCGCACTCCCCCGCGATAAAATAACTGTCAACTCCGAGTCGAGAGAGGACCTCCGTCCATTTTTCGATTTCCAGAGAAACGCCGTCCGTCCCCGCAATACGCGTCGAAACAAAAGCGACAGATTCTATCGGTTTCACCGGACGTTGCACGACCGCCCTCTCCTCTCATTCAGAAATCATGCCCCGGCACCGACCCTGGTTCGTTATGACAGCGGCTCAAGCTTTCTTGGAACTTCGTGTCGCGTCTCGTTGCAACAGCAACCGCAAGTATCCTGGCCACCACCGGGGATAGCCCTAAAATTCCCACATATCGTCCCGCTGATCAACCCACGTTTCTGAGACGCTCATCGGTGAGCGAGAATTCCTCGCTTATCAGACAAAGCGTATTCCTGTGGAAGACCTCGTCCAGAGCCGGCGATTCGAGTTGATCGAGGGAAATTGACTCTGGAAAACCCCGATCGGGAACGCGATAAAATCTTCAAATTGTGACCGGGATACGGTCCAATGAATGCAATCAGCCCTGGAACGAGGTACTGCTACTGCGAGCGAATAATGCCCCTTGAGAACTTTCAGTTGAGTTCTCCTTTCAGTCACTGAAATCAACGATGAACGAAAGAGAGATTGATGGCGGACACTCAAGATCAAACTTCCGGCGACGTCCCCCCAGGAACAAACTGATGTTCTACGCGTCCTGCAAACCAAGGAACAAACGCGAGCTTATTACAATAAAATCGCTCGCGTTTACGACCTGCTCTCGGAAAGTGCGGAGCAACCGATGCGCGATCTGGGACTCAAAATGCTCGACGCGTCCTCCGGTCAGCGGATTCTGGAAATCGGTTTCGGCACGGGTCATTGTGTCGTGACGTTGGCTGAGGCGGTCGGCCCCGACGGCCAAGTTTTTGGAATTGACCTTTCTGACAAGATGCTGGAAGAAGCTCAAAAACTTTGCGACCAGAAAGGAGTGGCGGCTCGCGTGAACCTGACGCAGGGAGACGCTTCCCATTTGCCCTATGAAGACGAATCGATGGACGGTCTCTTTATGAGTTTTACGCTGGAACTTTTTGACACACCCGAAATTCCCGCAATTTTGCAGGAATGTCGACGGGTCCTGAAACCGGGAGGACGTCTGGTGAATGTGAGTGTCAGCAAAGAAGGAGCACAGGGAGTCGCCGTCAAGGCGTACGAATGGCTGCATCAACATTTTCCGAATTTAATGGACTGCCGCCCGATTCACGCTGGGAAAGCGATCGAAAACGCCGGTTTCACAATCGAACAAAGCAATATCGACCATATGTGGGTTCCGGTGGAAATCGTGTCCGCCAGGAAGCCATCCTGATGGAATTGCTCGTAACGGATGTCACTTGTCGTCTGTGATCGCGGAGACCATCACACTCACTCATATCACCCCCGTTCCACATTCCCAGACATTCAATCCCTGCGAACAAACCATGCCTCACAGAACCTTTCGAGTCAGCACCGATCGCCATCTGGAAACTTGCGACATCAAGGAGGTCGGTCATGGAGAAGGGCCTTACTGGCTGGTGCTGGAACAGCGTGAAACCAAGAAGGTCCACGAATTGCTGGAATCGCTCGGCTTACCGGCTTTGGCGATTGAAGCCTGTCTGGAGCCAACATACTCGGTAAATCTGCAAGCCTACGAACATTCCCTATTCATCGGATTCCCCGTCAGTCTCGCGTGGAATTCCGAGCGCAGATCTCATCTTCGACTCGTCTGTCTCCCCGGCATCATCATCACGATCCAGGAGAAACCGCTGCCGACTCTGGAACACATGATCTCACAATATCAGGAGAGCCTCCGATTCCACGCCACCGGCAACTCATCGATTCTCTATCAGATTCTGGACCATCTCATTGATGACGACATGGCCCAGACGTTGCGTACTCGGGGACAACTCGATCGAATCGAGGGGCTGATCGATGAGGAGGATTTCGACGAACTCTCGCCACAACTTGTACTGTTGAAGCGTCGGTTGATGAGACTGAGCGCCACTCTCGAAGACCAACTCTACTGCTTCAGCGCTCTGCAAACGATTGAATCGGAATCGCTCTCGGTCGAAGGGCTTTACGACTATTTTCGAGATGCGATTTCGCATCTCGAACACGCCTCACGTTCCATCAGCCGTCAGTTATCACGACTGAATGCGATCCAGCAGGAGTTGCAATTAAAAATGCAGGACAAAACGAACGACCAACTGAAGCTGCTCACCATGATCTCGACAATTTTCCTCCCGCTGACGTTGATCACCGGAATCTACGGCATGAATTTTCGACACATGCCGGAACTGCACTGGGACTTGGGATATTACGGCGTCCTCGTGGCGATGGGGGGAATTGCCGGTGCCATGCTGTGGAGTTTCCACCGTCGAGGCTGGTTTGAGTAAGCAGGAGCTGTCTCGGCTTGAGCGACAGGATTTCACAACCGTAAGTTTTCGTCAAATCGCACCACAACTTCCCCGATCCCAATTAGTCTTCGAAACTAGCTTCGAGAGAAAAGAGACCGTTCGTTCTCGATAACACTCACGGCGATTGAGACATGATCTGTCGGCGAAGTTGCTGTACGCGACGTCGTTGCATCGGGGAGAGCTCGGGCAGTTGCTCCAGATCCGCGAGCATCGCGAGGCTCGTCGAATAATTGCTGCGGGCGATTTCGAGTTGCGCGAGTCCCAGACGAGCTTTGAAATTGCCGGGATCGATCTGGAGTGCCTGAGAGAAAGAAGCAATCGCCTCGTCATTGTGTTTCTGTTTGAGTTGTAACTGCCCCCAGAGCGCGTGACTGTCCGGATCCTGAGAGAATTGTTGTCGAAACGTCTGCGTCCATTCTTCCGCGAGTTCCAGCCGGTCCGAGAAGATCGCGAATTGAATGAGGGTTGTGTAGGCGTCTCGATAATCGGGCCGATTACGCAGGATGTCTTCATAGACCGCGATCGCGTCGTCCGTCTGCTCCTGGAGCGAAAGAGACAACGCCAGATTCATACGGGCATTCAGATTCGAGGGATCAGATTCCAGCGATTGCCGAAAGGCGTTTTCGGCTTCCTCAGCGTCCCCTCCCTGAAGCAAGGCCATGCCGAGATTATTAAACGCATTCGTTTCAAAGTCCGGATTCAGTTCGGCCGCTGTTTGATAGGCGGCGATTCCCTCCTCGATTCGACCGAGACGGAGATAAGCATCCCCCAGGTTGAATTGAGTCACCGCATCGAGCGGCTCCTGTTCGAGGGCGCGTTGTAATGACTTGAGTGCATCGTCGGCTTGCCCGCGGGCGAGTTCGAGTTCGCCCTGAAGGCTCCAGATCTTCCACCAGTCGGGGTGATAGGTCCGCGCTTGTTCGAGATGTTTTTCCGCGCCGGAAAAATCACCCTGATCGCGTAACCAGGACGCATAGTTGAGGTGCGCCTCGGCACTCTCGGGAAGTGTCCGCACGACCTCGCCGTGAATCTCCGAGCGTTCGGGGGTCAGCGTGAACAGCACCAGAGGGACCACAAACAACGCCCACAAAGAGGCGTGACGCAAATTGGCATTCGCTCCCAACAGACGCGCAACGGTGGTACGATTCTCAACACCCAGGGTGTCGCTGGTACTTTTGTCCCGAATGCGCCAGATAAATCCGTCGTAGTAAAAATGCAACAGACCGGACGCCGCGAACAAACCGGTCAACACAGTTTGAAACGTCGAAACCTCCAGCGATTTCGTCAACAGACTCCCCGCACCATAAGCCAGAACAAGTCCCACATAGACGAACACCAGACGCATACGCGGGCGAAATAACGTTCGTGTCACCCATCCCGCCGACGGACCCGATTCGGCGCGACGCCGATTAAAGAACCAGACAATCGCCAGATATTGCACATCGTGAAACACTTCGTACATCGCGACGCCGAGAACGACGTTGCGAATCCCCACCATACAGTACCACCAGAATCCGATGCTTAAGACCAGGGCGATCATCTTGACGGGACTGGGATGTCGCCCCTCGGCCCGTTGTCGAACCAGTTTGATGAGGTAAAGCACAACGGAGATCCCCATCAATCCCATTGCCAAGCTGCGCAAGCCCGAGATCCAGGCGGGATCGATGGGATAACCTCCCGTGGAATAATAGACCTTCAGGAAATCGGTCACCCGTCCCTCAGACATCAGGATCCCGCCACCAAACCAACTCAGACATAACAGTCGATCCGCCCAGGCGGAGGGCTGATCCGTCAATCCGACTTTGGAATCATAAATGCGCAAAAAGCCGTAGACCTGGGCCTGCGAATGCCAGAACCCCCAGGTCACCACAACGAGGCCCAACGCATCCGGTCGATAGAAAGAATAAAAGACCGAAACCGCCACCAGAAATACAGGAGCCACAATAAACCGTACGCGATAGCGAACGAACAGGTCTGAGTCGCCGTAGGCCCGGATCATGCCCGGCAAATGATGACCGACGGCTCCCAGAGTGACGACGAGCAGGGAGAGTTGCGACAGCGAGATCTTCTGGAGCAGCCCATAAAAAAGGGGAACGAGCAGAATCGGCGGCCCGATGAACCACAATAGATCCTGCCACCAGTTAACGATCCAGGGATTGGTCGCTTGCGGCGAAACGGTTTGCTGAACTTCGGAAGACGAGGCACACATCGCAGCGGTTGGGCTCGCTAGAATAAGAAACGGCAGAAACGTCCTAATTTCACAGTAGAACGGCGTCCCCACATCGTCAAACCTAAGTCCCTTCGACGAACAACTTTTCACGTTTTCTTTACAAAGCTTGATTTCCATGGGAACACGTCACCTCGAATCTCGGTAACAACCTCGTATCACCGCTCTGCCTTTTGAAGAGATTCGAGAGAGAACAAGTCTCCAGAGCCGAAATTGGAGGCCTTGCCCGGCTGGTAATCTCTCGACTCGGCCTGTAAACTTTTGACAGAAGATGATTGTGTTTCAGTGACTTAGAGCTATTCCGTACCGGAAGCGACCTGAGTCCAAGTTTCCCCTAGCGGAAAGTGCATTTTCGCACAATGGCCGATAAACCGACTCCCGATAATTCCGAAGATCAAGATTCCTGGGAAAATCTCGCCAAGGATCTCTTCGGCGTCGAATTTGATTCCCAACCCGCTTCCTCTGACGATCTCGACGAAGATCTACTGGAAGACGAGGATTTTCTGGGCTCCGATCAGGAAGAATCCGACGCGTCCAGCGACGACACGGAAGAAGCCGAGATGAATCAGGAAGCCGCTGAAGACGAAACGGAAACAGTGGCAGAGTCGTTGGATGAGGAGCAGGAAGCCGCTGAGGCCGAGGACGACAGCTCTGAGGAACAGGATCTGGATCTCGACGCGTTGCTCGACTTTTCCAGGCCACTGGAGGAGGTAAAATCGGAAGCAGCGTCTCAGGGAGAGTCGAATCTCTTTGAAAAGCTGGAAGCCGCCGCTCCCAAAGAGAAGAAAAAAAAGGCGAAGAAGAAGGATTCGGGTTCGGCAGATGAGAGTCCCAAAACGAAAGTAGTGGTCTCTCCGGAACCTCTGCAGCAAGCTACGGTGACTGAAGAGGAAATCGATCTCGACGACGAAGAGGATCAGGAATCGACGGACGATTTCTGGGATGCGTTGGATCAGTTCGGTCCGGATGAACTCGGTTCACCTCACATCGATCGCGGACAGCAACGGGGAGGCAAACCTCCACGCGATCCCGAAATCGGCATCGTGGCCGACTCGCCGGCCAACGATCCGCAAGATCGTCCCACGTTTCAAACTGAGTTCGCCGAAGATTCTGACTTCGGTCTCGGCATTCTCAAGGATGTCGAAACCGACGAAGAGGACGAAGACGAGGAAACCGCCGAACAGAGCGACGAAAACCAGGAAGAAGAGAAGGAAGAGCGTCCCAAGCGTCGTCGACGACGACGAAGACGCGGACGACGACGGCGCAAGCCGACGGCGGAAGAGAGTGACTCTTCATCAGAAGAAGAGACCGATGATTCGTCAGACACTGAATCGAAAAAGGACTCTGACGAGGATGAGGAAGATTCCCAACAGAGCCAAAAACCGAAACGTTCCCGTCGACGACGTTCGCGCAAGCGGGACGACGAGACGGTCGAAGCGTCCCAGGAAGATACCAGCGATAACGAAGAGGATGATTCTGACGACGATCGAGACTCCGGAAGCGATCATTCCCGTTATAAAAACGTGCCGACCTGGTCGGAAGCGATCGATCTGATCGTCGATCGAAAATCGCGATCGCGTTCCAGTTCGCGACGAAAATCGCGAGGCAAAGGTCGCGGACGACGTCGCAGCAAAAAATCCAACTCCTGATCGACTCACACGAGCCATGACAGAAAAAACCTGTCGACTTGTCACTCTGGGCTGCAAGGTTAACCAGTACGAAACACAACTGGTGAAAGAGACCCTGTTGCGCAACGGCTATCGGGAAGCAGGAGAAGATGAACCGGCGGAACTGTGCGTCGTCAATACCTGCACGGTGACGAATACCGGTGACTCCAAATCCCGCCAGATCATTCGGCAACTCTCCCGCAAAAATCCCGGAACGCGAACCGTGGTGATGGGCTGTTACGCGACCCGCGATCCCCTGGCCATCACCGATCTCCCGAATGTGGTCGAAGTGGTCACCGATAAACGCGAACTCCCGGATGTCTTCGACCGACTCGGAATGTACGACATCCCCAACGGGATCAGTCAGTTCGACGGACGACAGCGGGCTTACGTCAAGGTTCAGGACGGCTGCATCTTACGTTGCACGTATTGCATCATTCCCGATGTCCGCCCCGGACTGCAAAGTCGATCGCCGCAGGACATCGAAGATGAAGTGCGTCGATTGATCGATAATGGCTATAACGAGATCGTTCTCAGCGGGATTCACGTCGGCCATTACGGCGTCGATACGACGCGCGGGAAGTCGGGGCTCCCCCCTTTCCGGTTATGGCACCTCTTCGAAAAACTGGACCAGATACCCGGCGAGTGGCGGATGCGACTCTCCTCCATCGAAGCCGTCGAAGTCAACGACGACTTCATCTCAGCCGCCGCCAACTGCGAACACTTATGCCCCCAATTTCATCCCGCACTGCAAAGCGGTTCGGAAACAGTGTTGCGACGAATGAGACGTCGCTACTCCATCCAGCGGTTTCTGGAAAAACTGCAACAGATGCGAGAGGTTCTCGATCGCCCCGCCTTTACGACCGATGTGATTGTCGGCTTTCCCGGCGAAACCGACGAAGAGTTCGAAGAAACGCTGGAAGCCTGTCGTCAGGCGGAGTTTATGAAAATCCACGTTTTCCCTTTCAGTGCCCGCAAAGGGACTCCCGCCGCCAGTTTTCCCGATCAGGTGCACCCGGAAATTCGCAAAGCTCGCGTCCATCAACTCTCGGAACTGGAACGGGATCTGGCGGAAAAATTCTACCGGGACTTTGAAGGAGAGGAACTGGAAGTTCTGATCGAACGCGAGCATCCTGAGAAAACAGGCTTGGTTCGAGGGACCGATCGACGTTATATTCCAGTAGAGCTTCCCGGCCATGCTGGAGAAGTGGGGCAAATTGTTACGGCAACCGGTGCCGAAGCCCATCGACATTATCTCGGCGCCCTGCGTTGGAGAGAGGCCAATGTCACTATCTGACAACACATCTCATTATTTGATTATTTCTGAGGAGGGGGATGTTGCGTGTGTCAATTTCAAGGATGAACAGCTCACCGATGAGGATAATATCGAACGGATCGGTCGAGAATTATTCGCGTTAACGGACCAGTATGGCTGCCGGAAAGTCATCCTCGACCTGGATGGCTTGCGGATGCTGACGAGTTCGGTGCTGGGAAAAATGATTACGCTGCACCGCAAACTCCACCGGAACGATGGAACCCTGGTGATTTGTAATGCGGGCGAGCATGTGACGAAAATCCTCGAGACGAGTCGGTTGCACGACTACTTTAACATGGTCGAAGACGCTTCCGCCGCCCGGGAATTTCTCGCTGAATGATGATGACACTCGATGGAAAGAAGCGACAACGTGCTGGTTGCGATTGAAGGGATCGACGGTTCGGGAAAAGGGACACAAGCGCGTCGCCTCACCCAGACGCTCTCAGATCAGGGACGCCGTGTCGAGTTATTAAGCTTTCCGCGCTACGACGATACTTTCTTCGGACGCACCGTCGGACGGTTTCTGAATGGAGAATTCGGCTCGCTGTCGGAAGCGAATCCTTTTCTGGTCTCGCTGCTGTTTGCGGGAGATCGCTTTGAATCACGCGAGCTGTTACGGGAAAAAATGGAATCTAACGATCTCGTCATCCTCGATCGATACGTCGCATCGAACATCGCCCATCAAGGTTCGAAACTTCCCGTCGAACAACAACCGTCACTGATCGAGTTCGTCCAAACGCTCGAATATGAAATTTACGGTTTACCCCGCGCGACGCTCAACGTGCTGCTCGACCTCCCCGCGGAAACCGCCCAGGAACTGATCGGGCGGAAGAATGCTCGCAGCTACACCGAACAATCGCACGACTTACAGGAGGCCGACCGCGACTATCTGGAATCGGTCCGCCAAACCTATCTCACAGTCGCAGAGCGTCATCCCGATAGCTGGCGGATTATCTCGGCACAGAATGAAAACGGACTCCGCAGCATCGAGTCGATCGGGGAGGAACTTCTGACACTCGTTCTTCAGGCAGCCGATTCCTGATCGTCATCCTCCCAATCACCCTCATCTTCGAGAGCCTCCTCCTCAGCGTCGGCGTCTGGGTCTTCCGATTCTCCTTCCGCTTCGCTGATTTGTTCGGGACGCAGACGCAAATCGGCTGCATCGGGGAGATCCTCCAGAGTCCGCAAACCGAACAGTTCCAGAAACATCCGCGTGGTGATGTATAGATACGGACGCCCCAACGAATCGTCTTCGCCTCCGATCTTGACCAGACCGCGTTCCATCAACTGCTTCAGAATCTCGGAACACTGCACGCCCCGAACGGCTTCGATATCGGCCCGGGTGATCGGTTGCCGATAGGCCACGATGGTCAACGTTTCCATCGCGGGAGAGGAAAGTTTCAATTCTGCGGTCCGTTGATGAAGTTGATCCAGCCAGTGCGAAAAACGAGGACGGGTCAACAACTGGTAACCGCTGGCAACCCGCTCGATCTGAAACGCACTATCGTCCAGCTGATAATACCGATTGAGTTCTTCGATCAGTTCTTTCACTTCGGAGACATCTACCAGTAACGCATACTGGCTGAGTTTGCGGGTCGAAAGAGGGGCATCCGCAACGAAGAACGCGGCTTCGAGCCGCGCCAGTTTCTCTGACCGCTTACCGGACACGCGACCGTGACTTTGCACCGACCGCCTGGCGACAGGACTTTTTCTCCGCTGCCAGCGACTCCACTCGGAAGACGGATTATGACCGAAATGCTCGAACGAAGCGGCTTGCAGACCGATCAGCGATTGTTGAATTGAACCGTCCAAGTTTCCACCTGTTGGATCACTTTCGCGACGGCTTGCAGCGGCTCTCCCGCTTCGGCCTGAAACCGGTGAGTAATTCGCGGGTTGTCCGGATGAGTCAAATCGCACTCAAAACGGAAGGTGAACGGCTCTTTGAGTTGAGAAAGCTGGTATTTTTGCACTCCCAGTTCGTTCAAACGAGCGACCGCGTCCCGCCAACGTAAATGAGCCGCGGCGTCGAACTCTGCTCGCTCTCCTGATGGAGAGGGGGCCGGAGTATCGGGCCGGACATACCCGTTCGATCGCTCATCCGAGGGGACTTTATCTCTGGCAAAAAACGGGTCGCCGGAGGGGGAATCTTCTCCCAACGTATTCGCAGAATTGGCAACGTCCCCAGACGGAAAGGAGTCTTCGCTCCGCGGTCCAGAGAAAGCTCCCGGGTCCTCGAAGGGATCGCTCCATCCGGGTTGCGAGAAGGTATCGACTTTCCCGGAGTTCGGGGCAGAAGACGAGAAAGGGGGCGCCGTCGATCCCGGCTGATTCACGTGAACGTTATCGGACGGCATGGGAGGTAAAGCAGTTCCCGGATTCTGTGCCGCGCCTAATTCGAGTTCAAGTTCGGGCTCTTCTCCTACAGCATTGGTCGCGGTCAGTAGCTCAAACTTCGGCACTCCGAAAATCGCAATCGTCGGGACCACCAGCAGAGGGATCATCATCAACCAGCTGGTGATGGTCTGTCCTTGACGTCCTGACATGGAAACCTCCTGTTTCCGAAATTCTATGGGGAACTTCCCTTCCTACCATTCAGGGAAACAACGAATTCTCTCAACGAATCCGCCGATCTCCTGAGAGGGAAGCGACGGGAATTGTAGAGCAGGTTTTACAATCCCACAATTGCAGTTTGGCCGATTTTCACGGTATAGAGCCGTTTTTTTGGCCTCCGGGAGTGGCGATCCACCGAATTCAGGCGTCCGCAGATCGGTCCATGCGGTTGTTTCCACGAAACGACGAAGCTGCGGGATTTCCGGTGAATTGAGGGGGCTGGGGTTTTCGAGATGAGTTGCAGAGCCTACACTATAACGCGGAGTCGCTCTTTCCCGTCGCACACAAAGGACAGTGCGAGAATCAGACTCTCAGGATTCTTTTTTGATACGAGGTTCATCATGGATGGCAGGAGATTGGCGCGACGTTCACTCTGGGGACTCGCCCTGCTGTTATTTTCGGCAATAGCGTTCGCCCAGGAAAAAGAACACCAACTGGCCCCCGCGATTCGGATCGCCAAACAGTCAATGAAAGTGGCGGAGGGACTCGACGACTATACGGCGAATTTCTTCAAACGGGAAATCGTCCGCGGCCAGACGATCGTCCACTCGATGGCGGTCAAACTGCGCAAAGAGCCGTTCAGTGTTTACATGCGGTTCAACAAGCCGCATGACGGACGAGAAGTCATCTATGTCGAAGGCCAGAACAACGGCAAACTGCTGGCTCACGAAACGGGAATCAAAAGTGTCGTCGGGACGGTCTCGCTTTCTCCCAAAAGCGAGGAAGCGATGGCGGAAAGCAAACATCCCATCACTGAGATGGGCATCGCCAACATGGCCAAACACCTGATCGAGCAATGGGAATTTGAATCGAAGTACGGCGAATGCGAGGTCAAATACTATCCGGACGCCAAACTAGGCGGGCGGGCCGTCAAAGTCATTGAAAGCAGTCATCCAATCCCCCGCAAACAGTTCCCTTATCACAAAACCCGTCTGTTTATCGATAAGGAAACCAACCTGCCGATTCGCATCGAACATTTTGCCTTTCCCGTCAACGGTCAACCGGCTCAGCGAATCGAAGAATTCACCTACTCCAACGTTCAGACGAACGTCGGGCTCAAAGAGATCGATTTCAATCCGCAAAATCCCAATTACGGATTTTGAAGGATACGTTTCTCCCCGGCGATGGAGCGATGATGGGCTCACCACTGACGGTTGCGTCCTCAATTTCCGAAATTCGATCGATCTGGAGGGACTGCCGCGCGAACGGAAAAACGATCGGAATCGTTCCGACCATGGGCGCGCTGCATGAGGGCCATCTCTCACTGATGCGAGCAGCCCGCCCCGAATGCGATCTGCTCGTCACCACGCTATTTGTCAATCCCACCCAGTTCGCACCGGGCGAGGACTTCGAGAAGTACCCGCGTCCCCTGGAACGGGATCTCGATCTTTGCCGAGCGGAAGCGGTGGATGTCGTCTTCACACCGACCCCGGACGTGATGTATCCGGCAGGTCACCAGACCCACGTCACCGTCGAGCAACTCTCCCGTCCCTGGGAAGGGGCACATCGCCCGTCCCATTTTCGCGGCGTCACCACCGTCGTGCTGAAGTTACTCAACATCGTCCAACCGGACATCGCTTTCTTCGGTCAAAAAGACTTCCAGCAACAATTGCTGATCCGTCAGATGTGCCGCGATCTGAATGTCCCCACACGGATCCAGACGTGTGCCACAGTCCGCGAACCCGACGGTCTCGCGCTGTCGAGCCGTAACGCCTATCTCTCGAGCGAGGAACGCAAACAGGCCGCGAAACTTGCTTCCGCCCTGCAACTGGGACTGAATCAACTCGCGGACGGGAAAACCCATCTCCCCGGGATACGCGAACAGATGAAACAACATTTGGAAGCCGAGACTGAGTTTCAGACGGATTACATCACGATCGTCGATGCCCAAACGCTGGAAGAGCCGGACTCGCCCACCGATCAAATGGTCGCAATCGGTGCCGCCAGTCTGGGGACGACCCGCTTGATTGATAACCTGCTTGTTCCCCCCCTGACTCTGGAAACGTTAAATTCGATTTGATCCCCCTCCCGAGTTGACCGTGAGGGCTCCTTAGAAAGCGGAAAACCGTGCAACAAACGTTGATACGCATCCTGTTAACCGATTGGTTTCGCGTCGAATCGCGCGAGGGAACCTGGCATCTTGGGGTCGGTTTTATTCTGATCCCGTGGATCGTGCTCGGTCTGCTTGAAATCCGATCGGCGATGCAAAAGGGAGAGTCGCTCCGCCAGCAGGCAGGCTCGCTGTTCACGTGGGCGTTGATCGCGGTGGGAATACTTGCCGTACCGCTGTTCGCCAATCAACTCCCACAGGACAGCGTCCCCGTCTTCGGCTGGGGATTTATGTTGGTACTCGGATTTCTTTCCGCGGGGATGTTCACCATCCGACGAGCAGAAAGGATCGGCATCCCGAAAGAACTCATCTGGGATCTGGGCATGTATATCTTTGCGTCGGGGATCGTCGGTGCCCGATTATTCTTCCTCGTTCAGTATCGCCGTGTCGTCTTCCGCGACGTCACCAACTTCGGTCAATTTCTGCAAGCGGCCCTCAATTTTTCCGACGGAGGAATGGTCCTCTACGGCGGGGTTCTGCTGGGGATGGTTGTCTACATCTGGTTTTGTCGGACGCGTCAAATCCCCGCGCTGGTACTGGCCGACCTGGTGATTCCCGCGATCTTCATCGGTCTGGCGTTCGGACGCCTCGGCTGTCTGCTCAACGGCTGCTGCTACGGAGATGTGTGCGAACTTCCCTGGAGCATTCAGTTTCCCCCCGGCTCTCCCCCTTATGATGCCTTACTCAACCGTGGGTTCCTGGAGCCGGGTGCTGAAAAATCTCTTCCACTGCATCCGACTCAAATCTACAGCAGCCTCAACGCCTTTCTGCTCGCCGCTTTGTCGGCAGTCTGGTTCAAACGCCGCACGAAAGATGGGGAGGTGGTCGTGCTGGCGTTGCTGACGTATCCCGTGATGCGATTCACGATCGAGTTCCTGCGAAACGACGAGTTCGGCCAATTTCGGACCGGATTGACGATCTCTCAACTGGTGAGTATCGGCCTGTTTTCCCTGGGAATTCTGCTTCTCGTTTATCTCCGTCACGCGCGGGGTTCGACCAAAACCCCCCTCCCCCTGAAGATCGCTCCTCCCGAGAAAAATGCCCAGGTTCCCGACGGCCAACCCACCTGATCGCCCTCCAAAGCTGTGAGAAAAGTGTGGGCTCAGACGTCTCGTTGTAATATGATCTCGACTTGAAGACTGATGACCGGCACCGCGCAAAAACCAAATCACTGTGAACGAAACCGACGCTGAACTAATCGAGCAATGTCTGAGCGGCCAAGCGGCGGCCTTCGGACAACTTGTGCAGCGACATCAGAACCGTCTGTTTAACAGCCTCTACCGCATGCTCGGTTCTCGGGAAGACGCCGATGATGTCGCTCAAGAGGCCTTCGTCGCGGCCTTTCAAAAACTCGATACCTTTCGCGGAGACTCTCAATTCTATTCGTGGCTGTTCCGGATCGCTTACAACACCGCCATCTCCATGAAACGGAAAACGAAACTGAAAACCGTCTCCGCCGACAAACTCAAGGAAACTTCCGGGCACGAACCGGATGACAACACTCCCGAGCATCGTCCCGAACACGGCATCGAAGTCGAAGAGACCCAGGCCGCCGTCCAGCAGGCCTTGAACGAGCTCTCCGACGAGTATCGGGAAGCGATCGTGCTCAAGGAGATGGAAGAGCTTTCCTACGAAGAGATCGCGGAACTGGCGGAGGTACCGATCGGAACGATTCGGAGTCGCCTGCATCGCGCGCGGGCCGAGCTCCGCGAAAAGTTACGACTGATTCTCGAAGAGACTCCCTGACGGCTATCGCGTCATGGGAGCCAACGGCATCCACGAGCAGTAATACATCGCCTTGGGAACTGTCAGTTCCATCAGCGACCGCCATTGATCTTCCGCGGAATTCGCCTGCGCGCTCCCCATCAATACATCGAGCAAGGTGGGAGGGCCGCTATAAGTGACGACATTCACCTTCTGAAGCCCGAGTTCTTTCTGCAAAGCGGCAAGCGCTTCCTCCTCGAAGCCGATCTCATCCACCAGACCGTTCGCGAGTGCCTGGCTGGCGGTGTAGACCTGACCGGTCGCCAGTTCCTCGACCTTCGCTTTGTCTAGGTTCTCGCGATTATCGGCGATCACCGAGAGAAATCGTTGAAACGAGTCATCGATGATTTCATTCCAAACGAGTCGCTCCTCTTCGGTCATATCTCGAAACGGGCTGAGCGATCCTTTCAGCGGTCCGGTGCGAATCGGCTCCGGTTCAACACCCAGCTTCTGAGCCATTTCCTGGGCGTTGTACCGGGGCAGGATCACTCCGATCGACCCGGTCCAGGTCGTCGGTTCGGCGTAAATCTTCCCCTTCGGTCCGGCTCCCATAGAAACGTAATATCCTCCGCTCGCCGCCATATCCTTCATGGAAACATAAACCGGCTTCTTCTCGGAGAGTTTTTTGAGCTGGTGATAAATCTGGTGGCTGTCGGTGACCAACCCTCCGGGACTGTCCACCACCAGCAGGACGCCTTTGACATCTTTTTTCCGGGCGGCTTCCTCGATCGAATCGATGACCTGCTCCGTGAAAGGAGCCATGATCGTGCCGCTCACTACGATCCGTACAATTTTCGACTCAGCATTCTTGTCGCCGGAGTGATGGGTTTCCTGGACGGACGCGGTTTCAGTATTGAGCGTGGTGTTGACCGCCAGCATCTCCAGGTTGAACAGGATCGAGATGAACAGAACGAACATAAGTAGTCGCCATTTCCATCCCCCTTTGTTCTGGTCGGGAACGTTGACGACGACTTGAGGCGGCTGATTGTTTGATTGTGAACTGGTTGGTTCAGTCATGGTTTTCTCTCGATCGATAGAGCCGGACGAGGTAACGACGAGATCGTCCCCATGCGACGAATGTCAATTCAGGTAATCTGGGTGGTCATTCAGGGATATAACGGTTCTGACTATTGTAGCTGTGATTCTCCCGGATTCAGCCGTCTCAAACGATGGAATCGTCATAACTAGCCAATCCGCGGGCCGATACAGACCAGGTAGGGTGGGTTTGCGCCGGTTATAGTGATTATTGGCAGCAAACCTTCATCCTGCAACAGACCACAGTCCGGGAAACGTCCCCGTGTGTGCCCGATTGTGCGAACCCATTAGCCCATCCGAAGGAGTTGAGGGATGAAATTTCATAAGTCGCCAATCACCAAAGGCCTGGTTCTCAGCGCGGCGGGAAGCATGATTCTGTTCCAAGCCGGCGGATTTTCTCTCACGTCCGTCGACGCCCAACAAAAGTCTTCCATCCAGGAGGAACTGGAAAAACTTTACCAGCAGGAAGGGCGACAAGCTCCGAACATGGAGCTGAAAACTCTCCCCAAACAAACCCTCGACGGACGCGTCTTCCAGGAAGCCGCAGAGCCCGGCAAACCCCCCGTTGCGATTTCTCCCGGATCGCCGACACCGACCCGTCAAACAACTTCCGCGACACAAACCACTGCGCAACCTGTCGTCGAGAAGTCCGCCGATCAACCAGCCCCTCGCAAACGAGGCTTACTGAACAATTTCGACAAACTGATGTTCTGGAAGAAGAAGGACACCGAGCCCTCTTCCAAAAATGAACGCGTCGTGGAATCCCCGCAACGCAATCGATACCAGGCACCGAATCAACCGAATCGCACTGAGTACCAACCCCCGTTGGCACCCGCCGCGGAAGACTATCCTCCGACGCGTTACCAGCGACCGATCGTCAATCAACCAGCAGCGAATCAACCCCGAACCTTACCGACGGCTCAACCATCGGCTCCGATTTACTCGGCTCGTCCCTTCCCCTCTGAACCGACCAGCCGTCCGAAACCGTTGCCCTCCGACCCGAATCGTCGAACGGTCATCCTGCCGGCTCAACCTTCTCAATCGGGCGAACTCCCGACGATCACCCCGTACGGCCAATCAACACCGCCCCAGACTCAACCGGCTCCGACTCGAACGCGAGTGGTGAATGATATCCCCCGGCAGCATCCGTTGACCACTCCTACTTCGACGAAAGCGCTGCCTCCGGCTCCCGTTCCGTTCGATGCCAGTGAGCAAGCGGCTCAACCGATGGCGGTGACGCCTCCCGCCGTCAACCAGACACCGGAACCGCGACCGATGCCCACCGTCGAACAACCGGTCGCCCAACAACCGATGATTGAAGAGGAAGCCCCGCAATCGGCTCCCACTTCCGCCTCCAAACTTCCGAGCCTCGACGAACTTCCGCCCGAACCGCTTCCGATTGGTCCCGAAGAGAAACCGATGCCGAAAGCAGAATCTCCCATGGTGGATGAATTCTTCCCCGATCCGTTCACGGAAATCTCGGAAGATGAAGCTGACGGCACTGCTGCCGAGCAGGAAATTCCCGAAATCCGCATGGACACCGGCAATCCGACACCGCAACAACCCATCCCGGAAGAGAACGCCCCCGCCCTGCCTCAGCCGGAAGAACAGTCCTCGGAAATCGAAAAACCGATGCCGACTGAAGAAGCGACCAGCCCCGGCGCGGAACAACAGTTACTCGAAGACGAGAACCCGTTCAGCGGACTGAAACTGGAACCGAATGAACCGGCGTTCGCTCAACCTGTGGAAGAACTCAAACCGGAACCCGAAACGGCTCCCGAACTTCCCTCCCTCGAAGAACCGTCGTCCACTCCGGAACTTCCCGAACTCAATTCGGAATTTGAAGACGATTACAAGTTGCCGCTCAAAAAAGAAGACCCTACGAATCCGATGCCCGAGTTGCCGAAACTCGAAAAAGTCCCGGATGTCGCTCCGCAACTGCCCGCTCAGGAACAGGGGGGAGACATCAGTTGGGAAGAGGAAGAAGCGCGTCGCACGGCCAAGCTGGACTTGATCGCCGCCCGTGAAGGAGAAACCGGAATGAAAGGTTTCTGCATTGTGGAACTTCGCGATAACCGCGACCTGGTCGATGCCTTGCCTTCGTTCCGCTCGACCTACAATCTGCGAACATATCACTTCTCGAGCCTCGAAGCCAAAATCGAGTTCGACAAGGAACCTCGTAAATACGTCCCCGCTTACGACGGCAACGATCCGATCCTCCTTTCAACGCAGAGTGACGAACGGGAAGGTTCGCTCGACCACGCCTTATGGTTCAAGGGACGACTCTACCTGTTCACGTCGCAGGAGAATCAGGAACTCTTCCAGCGGGATCCAGTCCTGTACGCCGAGAACTAAACAAACCCCGACCTTTGCTGCGATGAGATTTATCCGTCCTTCTCATCGCGAAGAGCTTGTCTTATAATTCGCTTTTAGAGGCGAGAATGAGCGAACGGTTGCCCAATTAAGGCGGTCGAAGCAGTCGAATCTTCAAGATTCGACGATGCAGACCAACGAAAAGTGGGTAACTGGCTCGCCATTCGTAGCCAAAATGGAATTTAAAGACAGGCTCTAAAGCCTCCGCGAGAGACGCTCGTCTCGCGGAGGCTTTTTTACGTTCAATCGAAATCTGACTGTGAAATCGGTTTGAAGGGAGACTGGAGATGCCCTTTGGCTCTTCTTTATCACCCCATGTGAACAGGATCACATTGACGATTTGCGGACGATGCCATACCCTTCATTCATTCTTTCATAAGGGATGATTTATTGGAGTGACCTGATGTCTCGATCGGCCCTCACCTGCCTCTGCTTTTTCCTGATTTGTAACACAGCCTGGTGTGAAGGACTGATCTTTCAACTTCCGCCGGACGGATACTGGTCCAGTTACACAATCGATAACACTTTGATTTCTGCCGATGGCCCCCAATCCAAATACCCAGCCAAAGTCACAATCCGATCCGTGGGAAAAGAAACCATTGAAAAGATACCTTGCCGCTGGATCGAAATTGAAATATCTGGGGAGTCAGCGGGAATATCGATCTTCTATATCAATAAACTTTTGATTGCCGAGAAAGCTTTGCAGGCAGGTGGCGATCCTTTGAAAGAGGTCTACCGATGGATTTATTACCAGCCAGAGAACAATGAGACCCGGACGATCAAAGATCGAAAGAAACTGCAGGCACTGTTCGAGGACCAAGAACGAAATGAAGAACATGGCTTAAATCGAATACTCTGTGGGCCCTATGAAGACTCGAAGCCCATCACCCCACAAACGATTCAAAGTAAGCTGGGAAAACGAGACTGCGGAGGGATTCTTGCGACTTTCTCGAAACAGCACGGGACGCGATCAACGCATGAAAAGATCATCATCCGATTACATCCTGACTCTCCATTTGGAGTTGTACGCTGGGAGTCCCTCAGCAGGCCCCAGAGCGATGGCCAAACTGATGGAGCATACCACCAAGTCATTTTACTCTCTGACTACGGAACGAATGCAAAGTCGGCGATACCCGATCAAAAGTAATCCAGTCCATGAACTCTTCCTCTCTCCCGCAAATCGCCTGCTGGCTGAATGAATCCCGGTCTGCAGTCGTCCTCACCGGAGCCGGCATCAGCACCGAAAGCGGCATCCCCGACTTTCGCTCGCCCGGCGGGATCTGGTCGAGATATCGGACCGTCTATTACGACGAATTCATGACCTCCGTCGAAGGTCGCCGGGAGTACTGGCGTCAGAAGTCCGAAGCCCACCGCGAATTCTTCGACTCCCAACCGAACGCGGGTCACAAAGTCCTGGCGAAATGGGAACAGGCGGGACGCCTGCAAGCCGTCATCACTCAGAACATCGACGGCCTGCATCAACTCGCCGGCAATCAAACCGTCTACGAACTGCACGGCACGGCCCGCTTTATCAAATGTCAGGACTGTGCCGCCATGTACGACGCTGATCCTCTGGTGAGACAGTATCTGAAAACCAACCAGCTACCGATTTGTGAAGCCTGCGGCAAGGATCGTCTCAAACACGCCACCGTTTCGTTCGGTCAAATGCTGCCGGAAGAGGTCCTGGAGAGTTCCATCGAACTTTGTCGCGGAGCGGATCTGATCTTCGCCATCGGGTCGTCGCTCGTCGTCACTCCCGCCGCCAATTTGCCGTTGATGACGAAACAAGCGGGCGGCAAACTGGTGATCATCAACCGCGACGAAACCGGCCTCGACGACTACGCGGACGCAGTGATCAACGCTGGCATCGGCGAGACGCTAACGGCCATAGATGAGTTGTTAGAGAAATCATCGCGAGCAAAAGAGTGAGTTCAAAGATGGATCAGCGTAGAGAAGTCCGCCTCATCTCGATTTGCTGCCTGGTCTTCCTGGTGATCAATGTTCTGATCATTCTTTATAACAAATGGTAAGCTCGGCTGTGACCCTTCGCGTTCCTCCGCCCCTTTGCGACTTTGCGTCAAAAAACTGACTCCTGTTTCCCGTTTCCTGACTCCTCCTTCAATCACATCCCCACAAAAGACCGCGCCACGATCGACCACTTCCTGGCCTTCGACAGGCTGACCCGCGACGAATAGACGTCGTAGCCGCGAGCTTCGATCCGATCCAGCAAGCCGCCGTAAATGCGGATCATCGCCCGCAGAATCGGCTGCCCTTCCTGAGAAAGTGATGCGAACAGTCCCTCAGCCCGTTCGTAATAATCGCGGGCGCGAGCCACTTCAAACCGCATCAGATCGCGAAAGCGGTCGTCGATCACCCGGTTCTGAATGTCGTCTTCCGTGTACTCAAATTGCTGCAAATCCTCTTGGGGAAGATAAACGCGTCCGCGGTCCGCATCCTCGCCGATATCCCGGAGAATGTTCGTCAATTGAAAAGCGGTTCCGCAGGCGATCGCCGGTTCGCGGACATCCTCACCCTCAAATCCCCAGACGTGAATACAACACAGGCCCACCGCTCCCGCGACGTGGTAACAATACTGTTCCAGGTTATCCCAGGTCGCAAAACGGTGCGGTTCCAGATCCTGCGCCACACCTTCGATCACGTCGTACAGATACTGAGGTGGGATCTGTCGTCGTTCGACCAGATCGCTCAATGCGGGAAGGACCAGATGCTCGCTCGACTCCCCCGCCAGCGTTTCCGCCAGTGAGTTTCTCCAGGCGGTCAAATTCTGTCGCCGTTGTTCCAGTTCGAGCGACTCATCGTCGCCGATGTCGTCGGTGATCCGCATGAAGGCATATAACACACACATATCGCGACGCATCTCGCCAGGCAGCGTCAGGAAGGAATAGTAGAAATTCTTGCCCGTCTGTTTTGCCAGTTTTTGGCAATATTGTCGAGACTCCTGAAGGTCAATCGTCATGCCGACACCTCTTCTCGAAGCATCGGCGGAGCGACTTCCGGATAGGCCGAGACCAACTTGAGACGCCTCCCCCACTTTCGCAAGACGGCGAACAGGAACAGTTTGACGCCGTCCCCTTTGGTCACCACGGGTCTCGTCTCCCAGGTCCGAAACTCGACCTGTTCGATGCGGTCGAGAATACATAATCCCCCGCGCACGAAGAGATCGATATCGACCTGATACTGCGTTGGCAATTGATCGACGAGCGGTCGTCCCGAAAGCAGATACTGACGGGCGATACTCACTTCATGTTTCAACAGTTCCAGGAATTCGGGCGTCGAACATTTCTGACCGAACATGTCAGCGGTGTAGCCGAATTGGTCCCGATCCTCTTGCGGCAGATAGACGCGACCGATCTCATCGTCGCGGGCGACATCCTGCCAGAAGTTGGCGAGTTGCAGACCGGTGCAGATGCGGTCCGAAAGTTCGAAATTCTCCGGCGTCGCTTCCCGAAACAGATACAGGACGATCCGTCCCACCGGATCGGCCGAACGTCGGCAGTAATCGCGGAGTTCCTCGTGAGTTGCGTAGGATCCCTTGGTCTGATCCTGCTCGAAGGCCGAGATGAGGTTCTCGAACGGCTCCCGCGGAATCTCATACTCGTGAATCGTTTCCCGTAAGGCGACGAAGACCGGATGTTTCGGATCTCCCTTCTCACAAGCCGCCAGTTCCTCCCGCCACCAGGCAAGCAATTCCAGCGACTCCCCGTGGTCGGCGACCTCATCGCCCAAATCATCCGACCAACGACAGAAGGCGTAAACGCTTTGAAAATGAGGATGTAACTCCTTCGGCAACAGTCGGCTGACAACCGAGAAGTTTTCATAATGCTCAGTCGTAACCTCTCGGCAATACTCCCGCGCAGCGGAGAGCGAGACCGGCTGATAAGTAGCTTTCGGCCCCCACTGTTTGAGTTGTTCGGAAAAGTCCCACGTCACGAAAGTGCTCTCTCTTGCAGCGTGTTGAGAAACGGATTTGTACGCGAGAATGAGAGTTTTGAGATGAGCACAAGGAAGAAATTCGCAGGTGAATCCCATGATTCATCGAGAATTTGTGACGATGTGATTCAGCTCAAAAATCCATTCGCAGCAAAATTAAGTTTTTCAACGGGCTGCTAACAAGTCGGGTTCCATCTTACGCATTTGAACCGTCCGACTCACCCCAGCAATCGCGATTCGACGGAACTTCCCGGAAGCGGCTCAATTCCGGCTCCCCCTCGGCTGTCTATCTTCACAAGATTGGATACAATGCGGAATCCAGCCTCACACGGCATTTTCCTGGTCCCAATACTAATTCCTAGTTTCTAATTTCTAGTCACTCCCCCATGTCCATTCCACGCGTCGCCATTGTCGGTCGTCCTAACGTCGGCAAAAGTTCCATCCTCAACTGGATGGCTCGTAAGTTCGTCTCGGTCGTCGATCCGACCGCCGGGGTGACTCGCGATCGCGTCACGTACACCATGCACGAACACGACCGCTACTTCGAACTGGTCGATACCGGCGGGATCGGCATCGTGGACAGTGACGATCTCTCGGAACAGATCGAGGAGCAAATCCGCTTTGGTCTGGAACAGGCGGACCTGCTGGTGCTTGTCGTGGATGCACAACAGGGCATCACTCCCCTCGATCAGGACGTGGCCAGGAAACTGCAACGGGTCGGCAAACCGACGATGCTGGTCGTCAACAAATGCGATTCCCCCAAACTCGACGTCGAAGCGGACACGTTCCGGGCACTGGTCGATACCGATCCAGTCATCATCAGCGTCAAGGGAGAACGCCACCGCAAGGAACTACTCGGAGCGATCGTCGAACATCTCCCCCCGCCGGATGCCGATGAAGCAGCAGAAGGCGAAAAGAAGATTCACGACCCCGAATTGAAAATCGCCATCGTCGGTCGCCGCAATGTCGGAAAAAGCACCTTCATCAACGCGCTCGCCGAGGAAGAACGGGTGATCGTCAGCCCCATCGCCGGTACCACTCGCGACAGCATCGACATTCGGTTCGAGGTAGACGGCAAGTCGTTCGTCGCCATCGATACGCCGGGAGTCCGCAAGCGGAAGAGCCTCGCGAACGACATCGAATTCTACGGTCTGGTCCGGGCTCAGAAGAGTATCCGCCGGGCCGATGTCGTATTGATGTTCTTCGACGCCTCGGAACGGATTTCCAAAGTCGATAAAAAACTGGTGAATGACATTCTCGATCACGCGAAACCGTGCATTTTCGTCGTCAATAAGTGGGACCTCGGCCTCGACGGAGAAATGACGACCGAGAAATGGGCCGAATATCTGCTCAAGACATTCCCGTCCACACGCTACGTCCCCGTCGCCTTCATCACCGCCAAAGAGAGCACCAACATCAAGAAGGTGGTCAACCTGGCACAAACAATCTTTAAGCAGGCCCGCATCCGCGTCTCGACTTCCAAGATCAACAAGTGCATTCGCAAAGCGATCGACGAAAATCAGCCGCCTCACCGCCGCAATCGTCGACCGAAAATCTATTTTGCCACCCAGGTCGCCGTCCAACCGCCAACGATCATCATCAAATGCAACGACCCGATCCTGTTCGACGAATCGTGGAAGCGGTATCTGGAGAGCTGCCTGCGGGATGAGTTGCCGTTCGACGAAGTCCCGATGCGCATCTACTGGCGACCACGAACCGACGCGATCGAGAAACAATACGACGACGCGATCGAAGATGTCCCGGCGGAATCTCTGGAAGACGAGTGAATCGATAGTTGTTCGATTTGACGCAAAGACTCAGAGACGTGGAGAATCGCTAAGAGATTATCACTAGAAACTGAACAATGACGGAAGCCATCAGAAAAAGAGCTTTGAACTTCGCGATCGCGATGGCTAAATATGATATTCTGGATGAGTTTGATGCCCATAAGTGCATCTCAATTAAATCCGAATCCCCGCCGAATCCTGAAATCGTGGAAAAGTTCGGGACACTCACGGCGAGAGATTATTTAGAATTTGAAATTGAAATTGATTACAAGCAGGCTGAAATCAAGACTGTTAATGAGAAAGATGCAGAGATTGTTGATTTTCTTCTCCGAACAGGTATGCAACTAACCGTTACATGCAACGAATTCGATGTGATCCACTATCAGATTAAAAACATAGATCTTGATTAGCTTTACGGAATCCCAAAAACATTCTAAAGACTTTGCGTTTCTCTTTCCCTTCGCGCCTTTGCGTCGAAATCTTCCAGAGAATCACCGTTCGAGCACCTGGTCCATCCACGAACGAATCCGCGGATTCTCAATATACGGGTCGTCATACTTTTCGCCGTAAGCGAGCAACTTTTTCGTCAATTCCTTCATCACCTCGGCGTGTTCCGCTTTTCCCGCGAGATTGGTCAACTCATTCGGATCGTCTTGGACGTCGATCAGCCACGGCTCCTCGTTGATCGAATAGACCAGTTTCCACCGAGCCGTGATGGCCGACAGCCAGACACCGCCCGGCGTACTGCGGACGAACGTGATATCCTCCCAGGACTCCTCAACATTCCCCATGAAGAGCCCCGATGCATCGCGACCGTCGACTTGATGGGGAACCTCGATCTTCATCAAGCCGAGGACAGTGGGTAGAAAATCGACGCACCCGAGCGATTCTTCAATCACCGTCCCCGGCTGAATCTTTCCGGGACAGGTGATGAGAAACGGAATCCGCGCGGAGCCTTCGTACGGCACTCCCTTGTTCAGGCGTCCGTGCTCGCCGCAGAGGTCGCCGTGATCGGAAGTGAAGACGATGATCGTGTTTTCATAGACACCCTGCTCTTTCAGCGTCTCGATAATCTGCCCGACGTTATCGTCGATACACTTCACCATGCCGTAGTATTGTCGCATCAGTTTTTGCAATTGCGCCGGTTTGACGCCCGCCGGTTTTCCCCAAGCAGGAATCTGTTTGGGTTGGCGGTTGAGAGAAACCGGAATCGGCACGTTGATATCGGCGTACATCGTGTCGTACGGCGGACGGACCGTATTCGGACCGTGCGGATCGGGCAGGCTGAGGTAATAACAGAACGGCTGGTCTTTGTTCTTATTGATAAAATCAATCGCCTTGTCGGAGAGCCAGTCGGTCGTAAAGGTTTTCTCATCCGCTCCATTGAGGTCGTAATTCGGCTGGCCTTTCTTATTCTTCGCACCGACGCGCGGGCCGTCTTCGGTATCGACCAGTCTCTTCCAGTGACCCCGATTATACATGAAGCGATTATCTTCAAAGCCGAACTTCCGTTCGGGCGCCCACTGCGGCTTGCCGCTGCCGTCCAGATGCCACTTCCCCGCGAATCCGGTCGCGTAGCCGTTTCGCTTCAGAATTTCTGCGAAGGTCACGATCGAATCGTCGAGCGGGATGTTGTTGGTGACGACGGGCGTCTTCTGAGGATAAAGCCCCGACACCAGCGATCCCCGCGACGGAGAACAGACTGGCGTCGTCGCATAAAAACTGGTGCATTTGGCCCCGTTTTTTGCAATGGAATCGATGTGAGGCGTGCCGACAATCGTACCGCCGTAACAGCCGAGCGTGCTGAAGTGATGCTCGTCAGTCTGAATGATCAGGAGGTTATATGGTTTGGCGGCGTCCGTCTTCGCGGCAAAGACGAAGAGCAACAGCAACGACAGGCAATAACGGTGGATCGAGCGCATGGATGTCTCTTTCTAGCTGGGAGAGCGACAGACTTCATCATTCAACGACAGAATCCCGACGTCAATGAATCTTTCATAAGACCTCGTGGAATTTGATTCCTCACGAACTTCAAACTCGCTAACATGTGTAAATCCGTTCTAAGCTTGATATCACCATGCCACGTATCGAATTCACATCGCATCTGCAACGACACCTCGATTGCCCGTCGACCACCGTTTCGGGGACGACACTGCGCGAAGTTCTGGACAATGTCTTTGCCGAGCTTCCGCAGCTGCAAGGTTACCTCCTCGACGACCAGCAAGGGGTCCGCAAGCACGTCATGATTTTTCTCGACGGGCAACCCATTGACGACCGCATCCACCTCAGCGACCCGGTCACCACTAACAGCGAAATCTATGTCATGCAGGCGCTCTCCGGCGGGTAAGCACAAGGAAACAAACCATGAAATTCTATATCGGCACCCGCAAGGGACTCTTCACGTACGAAAAGCAGGCCAGCCGCTGGGACATCACACACGTCGATTTTCTCGGCGACAACGTATCGATGATATTGTTCGACCGCCGGGACAACACGCTCTACGCGGGGCTCAACCTCGGACACTTCGGTGCGAAACTGAGACGGTCGACAGATAGCGGTGAGAACTGGGACGAACTGACACCGCCCACGTTTCCCGCAGGAGAGTTTGTGACGATCCCCCAATTCGACGGCTCAGAAGCAAAACAGAAACCGGCGTCACTCTCAGAAATCTGGGAGATGACCGCAGGAGGTGACGATCAGCCGGGACTCCTCTGGGCAGGAACCATTCCCGCAGCACTCTTTGTCTCCCGCGATCGGGGAGACACATGGGAATTGAACGATGCGTTCTGGAATCTTCCCCAGCGTCATGTCTGGTTTGGCGGCGGCAAGGACGACGCGGGCTTACACTCCATCTCCGTCGATCCGCGCAACAGCAATCACGTCACGGTCGCCGTCTCCTGCGGAGGAACCTGGCAAACGACCGATGGCGGTGTGACCTGGGCTTGCCGCAGTGATGGCATGCGGGCCGAATACATGCCCCCCGACCGACAGTTCGATCCCGAGATTCAGGATCCCCATCGTCTGGTTCAATGTCCCGGCTCTCCCGATCATTTCTGGGTCCAGCACCACAACGGCATCTTCAAATCAACCAACAACTGCGAAAGCTGGGAGGAGATCAACGCTGAACCGTCATCGTTCGGTTTGGGAGTCGCCGTCCATCCCCACGATCCGAACACCGCCTGGTTCGTTCCCGGCATTAAAGACGAAGCTCGCGTTCCCGTCGATGGGAAGCTGGTGGTGACGCGGACGCGCGACGGCGGGGAGACTTTTGAAAGTCTTTCAGACGGGCTGCCTCAAGAACATGCTTACGACATCGCCTATCGTCATACGTTGTCCGTCGATGACTCGGGAGACGTGCTGATCTTCGGCACAACCACAGGCAATCTGTTTGTCAGCGAAAATGGTGGTGACTCGTGGGACTGTCTCTCCACCACTCTCCCGCCGATCTATGTGGCCCGGTTCGGATGATTAAAGCCACGAAAAATATCTCAAATCACGAAAACACTATCAATGAACAAGCTTAAAGAGATTATTGAAAATCAGAATACGCGCGCGGGGAAGGTGTTCGATCTGTTCATCCAGGTTCTGATCGTCGTGTCGATCATCTCTTTCTCGCTAGAAACAATTCCCAACTGGCCTGATTCCACTAAAAAACTCTTGGATAAAGTTGAAATATTTTGTATCGCTGTCTTTACCGCCGAATACCTCTCGAGAATTCTAGTCGCTGACAAGAAACTTAAGTTCATCTTCAGTTTCTATGGATTAGTCGATCTCCTCGCTATCTTACCTGCGTATCTTCAAGTGACTTTTGATTTGCGCTCGCTTCGCGTGCTACGATTATTGCGTCTGTTTCGCATCCTTAAACTTGTGCGATACAGTCGAGCGATCCGACGATTTCACCTCGCTTTTCTGCTGGTCAAAGAAGAACTCATCCTCTTCTTAACAATGGCCGGCGTTGTGGTGTACCTGTCTGCTGTGGGCATCTACCATTTTGAAAATGAAGCCCAGCCGGAACAATTCTCATCTGTTCCCGTCAGTCTCTGGTGGGCCATCGTGACGCTTACAACCGTTGGTTACGGCGACTCCTACCCAATCACCGTCGAAGGCCGTATTTTTACATTTTTCGTGTTACTCATCGGTCTGGGCGTTGTGGCGGTTCCATCGGGACTTTTTGCATCCGCGCTCACCAAAGCACGCGAACTGGAACCGGATTCCAAAGCCGAAATTCAAGAAGATTTACTAGAAGTGCGGGCACTGAAGTAAACAGATTTTTCACGCAAACACTTCAGCAATCGGTTGGCCGTGATCGAGGACCGGATGCGGACGACCGAGCATGTCGGGCAGGCGCCCTTCGATCGAGATGCCGAGGGAGTGATAGATCGTGGCGGCGATATCCGCCGGTGAATAACCGCGGGTGACGGGATAGGCCCCTTCCTTGTCCGATTCGCCGATCACCTGGCCCCCTTTGACGCCGGCTCCCGCGAAGAAGAGCGATCCGCACATCCCCCAGTGATCGCGACCGCCGTTGCCGTTGATCTTCGGCGTCCGTCCGAACTCGGTCAGAAAGACGATCAAGGTCCGATCCAGCAGCCCCCGTTCGCGCATGTCGCCGATCAATGCGGCGAAAGCCTTGTCCATCCCGGCGACGTGGTAACCCCGTTTGCAGAGTTCCGAGGTATGCGGGAAGTTCTGACTGGCGGCGTTGTGATTGTCCCAGAGATTGCCGTAATCGTGATCGTAACCGTAATCGACCATCACGAATCTCGCCCCCGCTTCGACGAGACGACGCGCCATCAAACAGCGGCCCCCCAGTTTCGTTTTGCCGTAGCGTTCCCGCGTCGCATTCGACTCAATCGACAGATCGAACGCGGAACGAACTTTCTCCGACAGCAGCAGATTCAAAGCCGAAGAATAATTCCCTTCGATGGTCTCGAACTCCTGTCGCTTTTCGGCGTCCCGGAGAGTCGTTTCCAGTTGCTCGCGTAATCGGGCACGTTTGGAAAGCCGCGTCCCTGAGAGGTCCTCCAGAAAGCTGAGTTCCTTGGGATTCAAATCTTCCTCGGCGATCGGCGACGGATTTTCGACCACCTTGCCGGTCGTGAAGTCGGGATTATCGGGTTGACCGCCGAGACAGAACGGAGCGTACTGATTGCCGAGCCAGCCCCCCACGAACAGATTATGCGGCGGCGGTCCGGGTCGCGTGATGCCGGGAACCGCGATGTAACCGGGAAGTCCGTTGCGCGGGCCGTGCAAATAATTGACGATCGAACCGATGTTCGGTTCGGTAAAGAGTTGGGCCTTGGTCACTTTCCGACCGGAGAGTGTGTAGACCTGACTCAGTAAGTGATCGTTGCTGTCGTGGGAGAAGGTCCGCAGAACGGCGAGTTCATCGGTGATCTTTGCCAGATTGGGACAGGTTTCATTGAACCGAATGCCGGGCGTGTTGGTGGCGATGTCGGTAAGGGTGCCGCGAATTGTTTCCGGCGCGTCCGGCTTGGGATCGAACGAATCGAGATGCGGAACGCCGCCCCCCATCCAGAGATAAATCACGGAATCGGCCGTGCCGCTCTCCACCGCAGCGGCCGTCAATCGATCGGTGAATTCGGGCAGCAGTTGCCCCGAGACGGTCAGTGCTCCGACTTTCAGGGCGTCACGACGGGAAAAGAGGGATTCCATGGCATTCTCAAGGCAGGATGGACAGTGAGGCGGGCGCAGCATTCATCAACGTTGATTGATCCATTGTGCCGTAAAGAGAGATCAGGCTCAAGAGGGATTTGTGCCTTCGAGTGGAATGCCAAAGGCTTTGGCGGAACTCCACGGGACGTGACAGTAAACATCACCGATTGTTATGAGCTTCTTGATTTCTCACGAGATTTTCTTCACCTAAAAGTGTTAATTCATTCTTACCAAACCGATCAAAGGCACCAGAGAAGGAAGCATAGATAGGTTCTTTCATTCGTGACTGGAAATCATTGTTCCACTGAATACGAATATTTTTTTCGCCATAAAGTATGCAAGGGTGTAATCTGAAGGACTCACCAGGCGCTATGTTCACAAACACACTATCACGATCATCGAAGTACCAAGGATAACTTACAACCACATTACCAAGGTGAGTACCGGTACGATTATGGATTATGAGAACTCTTCTGAAATAGACGAACGCACATATGTAAGGGCTAATTACGATTACCGTGGTGATAGACAGTAGAATGCTCCGGCTGTAGTGTTCATCTTCAGGCATCCTGCTCACAAAAAGGCACATAGTAATTACTACAAAAGTCGCAATCAGTGACCCGAGAGCGGGAACGAACGACGATGTTATGGCAGCGACGAATGGAGATATGAATACCGACAGGAGGAGAATTACCAACCACTCTTTTTTTGTAAACCGAGAAATACTCTGGATCTGCTCAGGTTCCATCAGAATTCTTTCTAAGAACACGTTTTCAAATTCAATTTTGGCGACGAATGGCGAGCCAGTTTCGTTGATTTTTGTCTCGAAACCGAATTAGAAGACAAGCTCCAAGGTTCAATTCACGCAAACATCGTTGGAAGAGTGGCCTGATCTCATAATCGAAGAACGGCTCCGACTCAAACGCCAAGGTGCGCAAAGAGGGAGAGTCATGCCCTTCCACGAGCATTTTTACCGCCCAGTCAACGGCGTCCTGATCGAGACGTTCATTGAGAACGTATCGCGCTGTGATTTCGGTCGTGGACTGTGAATTAGGTAGCATAAGGACATGTTAGACACTCCTCGGTCCCAAATGTTAGGAAATCCGGCGGAGATTCAACGACGACTTCACGCTCCCATCCAGTCGAACCAGACGCCGTGGGTCTCGGAACGGGATGCAACTGTGACCGGTCGTGAACGTCGGTCGTTCCTCATCGCGTCACGCACAATCAGAGCAAACGGCACGATCCAGAGCAGATCGTTCACGGTCACCCACAGCAATGAATACCAGACCAGCGAGCCGATGAGATAACCGTAGACGACTCCCGCCGTTCCGCACGCTTTGGCCACCGCCCCCATGAGAACAAGACTAAAATGTCGATCGGGATCGGTCGCCGCGAAGGTGTATCCCGCACCGAACAGAAAAATCACAAAGCCACATCCCTGCCAGGGAAGCGTATTCACCAATGGATCGGCATAACCGTAGATACCAAACGAGACGGCAGGCCACGCCATGATGAACAAACCCCAGAGACAGCAATGGACAGCAGCCGCGATCAGCAATCGAGATTTCCAGCGGGAGGTATTCATGGCGGCCTTTCTGATAGGAGCTGCTTATCAGTCAAACCGCAGCCACATAGCGGGAGTAACTCGTTTTCCGCTCAATCGGACGATATCCGGGATCGTTGCTCAAAGGTTTTGACGAGAGACCGGGCTTCTTTCTCACTCAATCCGGAAATCTGAATCCGGCCTCCTATCTGCTGCTTGATGACGGGAGCCATGATCGCCTCGCCGTTGACCAGAATCGCCAGCGGCTGATTGACGTGCTCTTTCGTCAGCGCCAGCATCTTTTCGCCCCCCTTCTCCGAAAGTTCAATAGTGACGAACCAGCTATCAAATTCTTCTCGGGAATCGACCGACATACTTTGCACGTCGGCATCGGTGATCTCAGAAAGTGCACTCAGAAATAACCGACGATCGCTGCCGCGCAATTCGACTTCTTTCCAATCTGGTTTCTCATTGAAGGACGCGCGGCGAAATTCAATCAAAGTGGGCGTCTTTGCGGGAGACTCCTCGTCCGCGAAACTGAGAGTGGCGAAAGAGAAACAGAAGCCAAGAAGGAGTGCGAGGCGGACGATAGATCTCATAGGATTCAATTTTCCATCGGCGACAGACTGATTGTAAGAACGAACCTTGTGTGTACATCCTGGATCATAACGCAGGACATTCGTCCCCAGAGACGAGTTTGGAAAAAATCGGTGATTCGGTGTTATTCCGTGACGGCCACCAGAGGATTCGAATCGATGTAATCATCTTCCACAAAGGGACTTACGAATCGATGTGTTTCTTTTGATCCTCGTTTTGATTCGATTCGTTCTTAAAGTAGATGCAAACAAAACCAACCCACCACTTGAAGTCACGCAAGCAAAACCCCGTTCACAGGCAGGAAAGGAGGCTGTCATGATGAATTCCTTCAACACATTCAGCCTGCGATTTTCTCCCCTGCTGGCAGATGTCGGGTCGAGCCCAAAATTGTCCCACTGGACGGAACAGTTGGGACTCGCTTTGATCCTGCTGCTGGGTGCGGCGTTCATCGTTCAGGGAATCTGGAACGGTCTGATGGCCGAGTTTCCGCAAATCGGTCGTATCAGCTACTTCCGCGCGATACATATCGCCTCGGTTCTGGGGCTGATCCTGTTCGCGCTTCTGTACCTGATCTTCTAAAGGGAACTCACGAAGACCTTCGACACTCTCCGCCGCTCAACCTGCAGAGTGTGTTTTCTTGAACCCGAAATCAGAGAACCGACGGACTTTAGAGCGCTACGGTGAAGTTGGATGTGCTGCTAGAACTGTTCCAGAAAGCGAACGTCATTCTCATAGAAGCGTCGAATGTCGGTAATCTGATGTCGTTGCATGCAGAATCGTTCGATCCCCAAGCCGAACGCGAAACCGGAAACTTCCTCCGGATCGTAGCCGACCGCTTTGAGGACGTTGGGATCAACCATCCCCGCTCCCCCCACTTCGAGCCAGTCATCGCCCCAACGCATATCGACTTCGACCGACGGTTCAGTAAAGGGGAAGAAAGAAGGACGAAACCGAATCTCGACCCCCTCTCCCAAATACGAACGGGCAAAGATGCTCAACACCGATTTCAACTGAGCCATCGTGACATCATCGCCAACCATCAGACCCTCCATCTGATGAAACATGCAGGAGTGGGTGGCGTCGATGGTGTCCGGTCGGTAAACGCGTCCCACCGACACAATTCGGACGGGAGGCTTGCGCTCACTCATCACGCGAATCTGAACCGTCGAGGTCTGACTTCGCAACAACAACGGCCCCTCCGAACCGCCGGCGATGTTGGCAGTTGCCAGATAAAAGTTTTCGAGCGGATCGCGGGCGGGATGATCCTCGGGGATATTGAGGGCGACGAAGTTATGATGCTCATCTTCAATTTCGGGACCGTCGACCACCTCGAATCCCAGACGTCCCATGAGTTCCTTGAAGTCATCGATCGTTTGCGTCAGCGGATGAGTTTTGCCGAGCTGCGGCGCGATCCCCGGCAGCGTGATATCGATGGCGGAAAGCGCGGCTTTGGGTTTGTCGAGTTCCTGCTTTTTGGCGTTGAGAGCCTCTTCGACTCCCACTTTGACCTCGTTGAATTTCTTCCCCACGACGGGTCGATCCTCGGGAGCCGCTTTCCCGACTTCCGCTTGCAGCGTCTTCAAGCGCCCCTTTTTCTTACCGAGAAATTCAATGCGCACCGCCTCAATTTCTTCGGAAGTCGAGGCGGCAGAGATCGCTGCCAGGGCGTCTTGTTCGTAAGATTGAAAGGCTTCAAGCACGTCCATCGTGCCACCTCGCTGTGAGGAAAGTGATCGATAAAAAATAACCGCTTTCAAAAACCCTCCCCTGAGGCAAGGCTTCCGAAAGCGGTCGATGATTCAGAATCAGTCTCAACGAGAGTCGTTGACTGAGAGCGTCGAATTAGTTTCGAGCCGCTTTCGCCAGTTCAAAGACTTCGTCAAACACCGCCGGTTCGTGAATCGCCAATTCCGACAAGGATTTACGATTCAAACCGAGATTGGCCTGTTTGAGACCGTGAATGAATTCCGAGTAATTCATGCCACGCATCTGGCAGGCAGCCGAGATACGCGTGATCCAGAGACGCCGCATCTCGCGTTTGAACGCCCGACGATCGCGGAAGGCGTACATCCGGGATTTCAGGACGGTTTCCTTAACCGTTCGCAGCAACTTGCTCCGTCCGCCGAAGTTTCCTTTGGCTTCCTTGAAAAGTCGTTTTTTCTTGCGACGCCGAGCCGCTCCGATAGTGACACGCATGGTCTCTTACTCTGTTTGATGAAGGTGTGGGAATGGGAATTCGTGCGGGAAGGAAGTTACCGACCGGCTTCGATACATTCGCGGATGTGCTTGGCGAAAGCGCCGGTGACAATTCCGTCATTGCGGAGCTGACGCACTTTTTTGCCCCCTTTGTGGCTCATGATGTGGCCACGAAAAGCGCGCCGATGGACCGCTTTTCCGGACGCGGTGATTTTGAACCGCTTCTTCATTCCCTTGTGTGTTTTCTGTTTAGGCATAGCTTCTAACCAGATCAAAGTCGTTTGTGGTCACCTGTTGCCCGATTCTGAACATTTACTCGCTCTTCGACCGGCAACCGGTCACGATTCGCCCACGAAACATGCGTCGGGCGGAAGAATCGAGAAGTATAACAAAGGCCGGGGAAGATTTGCTACCGAACCGGGGCGGCTTTTCTCCGGTTTTTTCCACGGTTCACCGGGAAATTTACGGCGTTTCAGGGGCGGTCTTCGGAAAAATCCGGGAGATTTCCACCGCTTTCCGGCCTTGGGACTCTCCAACTCGTCCCCGAGCCACCTCGCGACCCTCTCTCTGCAAAATCACTTCGGAATCGCTCACCGTTTGTTCGCTCTCCGGCCACAAAATATCTCCGACCTCCAAAGGCCGGGGCTCTTCGCTTTCCAAGCGGCACTCCGACCAGACCGCCAACACCTCCTGCACTTCGGAATCAGTTTTCCCGGTGGTGAGGGGCTCTCGCTCGGGGCTTTGATTCTCTGAGGGCCTTTCTGCTGCCTGGGGAGTCGATAGAGAGGAGAAGAATTCCCATTGCCCTGCGATGAGAAGTCCCCCCCGTTTTCCCGAGAGAATCAGTTCCCAACGCTCGCACCACCAGGGGGCCTGTTCCGCGAACGCTTGAAGTCGTTGCAGCTGTTCCACCAGCTCGACAGCGACAACCTTCCACTGAGAGGGAGGCAGAAGACCGACCAGACTCTCCCGCAGCCACCGGGTGAAGATCCGGGATTCGAGAACGCTCAACGCGGATCGCTGATTCTCGGAAACAACATCGGACTGTCCCAGCATATCCGCAATGAACTCTCCCACAATCTCACGATCGCAGACCAGAATCAGATCTCCTCCGCTTTGTTCGGTTTCCACAAGCACAACCACCGACTCGTCGGTAATGCGGGATCGCAAATCGGTCAACGGAACGCGATCCGGCATGTATCGTTTTAGCCTGACCGGCTGACTGACGCACTGTTCGGCGACTGCGGTTGCCTGGCGGCGAATCGATTCAAAAAACCGGACGACCTGACGCGCCAACTGTGAACCGGAACCGGAAGGCTGCTTGCTGGAAGGAGTTTCCGGCGATACTTCCACCGCTTGCCTGCGAACCGGATTCAAGGCCGTCAAAAGTGACTCAACTTCGCTGCGATTGAGTGATTCCGCCATCCCTGGCAATCCCCTCGTTCTGACCATTGAGAATCAGGTGCGAATTTGCCCCTGACCCTGAATGATGTATTTGTAACTGGTCAATTCGCGCAACCCGCACGGCCCCCGCGCGTGAAACTTATCGGTACTGATGCCGATCTCGGCACCGAGCCCCAATTCTCCTCCATCGTTGAACCGAGTGGAGGCATTTTGCACTACCGCCGATGAATCGACGCCGTTCAGAAATTGCTCGGCCGAATCGATCATGCGGGTCACGATCGAATCGGTATGATGCGACCCGTAATGATTGATGTGGGCGATCGCCTCCTCGACGCTGTCCACCACTTTGACCGCCAGTTTCAGGTCCAGAAACTCAGTCTGAAAATCTTCGTCGGTCGCTTCCACGCCTCCCGAGACGAACGGCAGGGAGCGTTCGCAACATCGCAATTCCACTCCTCGATCCTGCAAAGCCTGTGCGGCCTGAGGAAGAAACTCTTCCGCGGCGTCGGCATGCACGAGCAGAGTCTCCGCCGCATTACAGACTCCCGGACGCTGGCATTTACTGTTGACGATAATCTCCGTCCCCATCGCCAGATCGGCGGACGCATCCACAAAGACGTGGCAGTTGCCATCGAAATGCTTGATGACCGGCATCTTCGCTTCACTCGCCACGCGTTCGATCAGGGACTTCCCGCCGCGCGGTATCGTCACGTCAATCAGGTCGCTCAACTCCAGAAAATGGCCGACTGCAGCGCGATCGGTCGTCGAGACCATTTGCACGGCGTCTTCGGGAAGTCCGCATTCGGACAACGTCTCACTCAAAATCTGATGAAAGGCGTGATTGCTGTGAAAGGCTTCTTTCCCTCCTCGCAGAATCACCGCATTCCCACTCTTCACGCAAATCGCCGCCGCATCGACGGTGACGTTCGGTCGCGACTCATAAATGAAGAACACGACCCCCAAAGGAACCCGCACTTTCGACACCTGTAATCCGTTGGGGCGACGATGACTCTCGAGAACCTCACCGATCGGATCGGCGAGCATCACCAACTCTTCCAGAGCCGAAGCAATCCCCTCCAGACGTTCGGGGCTCAGCCGCAGTCGATCGACTTGTGCGTCCGTCAATCCGTACTGAGGCGCCGCGGTGATATCTTTCTGATTCGCCGTCAGCAGCAGCTCCGTCTGCTCCCGAATTCGAGTGGCGGCGGTGCGCAACCATTGGTTTTTAAAAGCTCCCGAAGCATTCACCAGTGCTTGGGAAGCGGTTTTGGCTCGCTGGGCGGTTTCTCGCGTGTAAGATTCGAGATCCTGAGGAATTTCCGTGGCGGTACTCATATCAAATGCGGACTGTTGAAGAGGGAATCAGGTTCGCCGGGAACGATTTCAATCGTTTCAATGCGTTCCCCAAGTATCGAACAACCCCAAAACCGTGTCAACGCACGATCTCCCTCCATGGAGCCGCGTGTCACCTGATTCAGGGCGAAACGGTCGCTCTTCCCACACCAGAATCTTCGTCCGCAGGCGGTTTCTCCTCTTGCGGAGCGTTCTCCTCGGCGGGAGTTTCATGCGAGGCCGGTTTGACCTCCTCTTTGGAGTCCCCGGAGTCCGACTCTTCATCCTTCACGATCGCCGTCTCGGGATCGGGTATCCCCTTCTCTCCCGAGAGAGCGGGATGTCGATACAACCTCGGCTTATGAAAATCCGCAAGTTGCCCCGCGTAGGGATCCTTCTGCTTGACGAACGGAATTTTGATTCTCTGGCCGGCCAGGTTTGTTCCTTTGTAGATCGAGCCTTTCTGGAAAGGCCCGGCCCCAAACAACCAGGTATTGCGGGCGTCGCTCTCCGCGACCGACGTCCCCGACTGCCAGACCGATTCGCCCGATTCTTTTTGATACGCAAAGACGGCCACCTTCGCACTGGCGCTGAGATGACTTCGACGCGCGAAAGACAATTCGGGGATCGACGGAATCGGAGGGGCATTCGGAAGCACCGTCGCTACCGTCGAGAGCGCGTTATTCTCCGGAATTCCGTAAATCACATCGTGCTGATTCCCCCCCAGCGCACCGACACGCGCCTCCACAACATACTCAGCTTTATCTTTGGAATCGACCAGTTCGCAACCGTCCGCAAACAGTTGCTGGCGAATGGCGGACTGAATGTAGTCCGCATTCACAAACCCCTGCCCTTTAATCGTTTTGATGTACTGGGAATCAAAGAAGACCTTTTGCCCCTTGAGTGTCGAAAAATCGATCTTAGCCACCGATTTGTCGATGGCGTCCGAGGCCAGCAACTGCTGCGTCCCTTCGATTTGGACGGAATTTCCACACCCGGCCAGCGCGCACAGCGCCGCTACGCAAATCAACGAACGCCACCGATTTCGGATACGTCGTAACATAGTTCTCTTGATGTCGGACATGAAGTGACTGCGAACGGGAAACATTCGCCCGGACCGGGAAACGCTCCACTGGTTTCACATCGGGAAAAATCGGGAGGAATAATCTGACTCTCGGACGAGAGTTCTGGGAAGGAACCAAAGTCTAATTCATCACGCAGAAACCGCCAAGAGGACTTCATCCTTTGATGCATCCAATTGATATATAGAAGCTTACAACTCATCCCTCTCCCCGGAATCACTCGCCAATCCTAAAATTCATCGGAGAAAACCGATGGGTTGGTCCCGCGAAATCTGTTAGACTGCCATCAATCATCTCTAGTAGAGAAAAACGCCATGACTCTCTCTAACCCCCAACAATTTCACCGACGCGACATCGTCCAGGCCGGAAGCCTGGGACTGCTCGGCATGTCTCTGCCCCGGTTGCTGCAATCGCAGGCCTCCGCCGCTGAGACCGCGTCGAAGCCCGGCCAAGCGAAGGCCGTGATCCTGCTCTTCATGTGGGGTGGTCCAGGCCATCAGGATACCTGGGACCTCAAACCGCAGGCTCCCGCCGAAGTCCGAGGAGAATTCAACCCGATCTCCACCAACGTACCCGGCATTCAGATTTGCGAACACTTTCCGCAACTGGCCCAACGCACCGATAAACTCGCCATCATCCGCTCGATGACGCACAGTGACGTCAATCACACCACCGCTACCCATTACCTCCTCACCGGCAAAAAGCCACCGCCGATCAACGATCTGCGCAAAGACTGGCCCTCTTATGGTTCGGTCCTCTCGCACCTCAAACGAGGCCACGGGCCGCTCCCGCCGTTCGTCTCGATGCGTCCCAAGATCGAAAACACGGTCCCCCGCTTCGTCGAACAGTCCCACGGCCAATTCGCCGGCTGGTTGGGCCCGACCTGGGATCCGCTCACCATCGATGCCGATCCCTCGAAACCCGACTACCGCGTCGGCGACTTCGTCTACCAGGATCAGCTTTCCAAACGACGCATCGGCCATCGACAGTCGCTCCTGTCGCAACTCGAAGGAAAGCTGGCCGCAGCGGACGCCGACGGTTCGCTCGGTGCGATGAGCCAACATTACAGCCGGGCGTTTCAGCTACTCGCCTCCGGCGCGGGACAGGAAGCCTTCGACCTGACTCAGGAACCGGACGACATCCGCGATCGTTACGGCCGCAATCCCCACGGCCAGTCGGTGCTGCAAGCGCGCCGACTCGTCGAACGGGGCGTGCCGCTCGTCACCTGCTTCTGGCCGAATGAAGGGATCAAAAACGTCAGTGTCTACTGGGACACGCACCGTCGCCACTCCATCGCCCACCCGGCACGCCTCATGCCTCC
>JABURQ010000001.1 GCA_014762625.1 Planctomycetaceae bacterium
CGCCTGACTTTTAGGCGCATCTCGCTTCTTCTTCTCGGCTGAGTACCATTGCATCAACTCGTGCCATGAGATCAGCCCAACCGCGCCACAGCGTTATCCAGCCGGGTGGACCGTCCCCAGCGCGATTTTGGTGACCTCCCAATCGGCCAAGAGCCAACACAAATTCGGAGATGCTCCAGTCCATGCGGACCTCTCGGTGACGCCATAAACTCAAAGCCCGCACATGGTCCCTGTCTACAAAATCCGTGGCCAGTCGTTCTTTCGCATCCGTCGCACGACCGGCATCACGCAGTCGCAACAACGTCACCGCCAGGATACTCATCAAGGCGATGGCCGGTTTCAAACGATCCTCGGAATGAAACTGTAACGACTCAATCCCGCAACCGGTCTTCATCGCTTTGTGGTATTCCTCGATCATCCAACGGGCCGTGTACCATTCGATGACTTGACGGGCTTCTTTCATTGTTTCCACAGGCATGTTCGTGAGTAGCGACCAGTCCACAGGCTCTTCGTCGGCAGGCGGATTGGGTTCCCAGGCGCGCACGACCCACACCGGTAAGGGATCCGTTCCCGACTCCCCGCGAGGTGTTTGGGAGGGAAGAATTTGCAACGCCGTCATCGAGACCTGCAACTCCGCAGTCCGTTTTTGACGGGGGGGATGTTTGAGCTTGCCGTTTCGTTTTCGCTTTTTGCGTGAGCATCCGGGTTTGGCGTTCAGCAATAATTGATAATCGCCTACGGCCTGACTTTGTCGAACGCAGTCTTGCAAAAGCTGAGCGTTCACCGCCTCGTCCGCCTGATGTCCAGGACGAATACGCCGTTTGTAGCCGGAACGAATCACAAACCGGCGACCGCTTTTGAGTTCGTGTTCCAGAAACTCGAATGTATCAGCCGCACTGTCGCAAACATCAATATATTTCGAATCACAGGGAAGAGTTTCGGTGGCTGTGAGCCACAAGCGACTTTCACGGGAACTTCGCGTCCGTTTTTCGGCGATTGTCTCATGCGGATCGACCTGCTGGCGCACATGTAAAATTTGGTTGACGAGTCCGAGAGCTTCCCGACGTTTCGGGTCCACCGCCAAACTGTTATGGGCAATAAACCCACGCTGGTTTCCGCTTCCGAGTTGCCCCAGGTTCTTCAGTGATTGATGCGAAGTGTAATCGAGTTCCGTGGCATCGTGCAGGATCAGGATATCCCCCTGATGCTTGTCGAGCTGTTGCCTGACATATTGTGTCGAAGAGTTCATTAACGCCTCGTGAGTGACTTTTTCGCATCGGCACAAGCGGTACAGCGCCGTGAGGTCGGCCGGGTTCTTGAGTTTGTGGGGGAGTGTTCCGCCGGGATGATTGGTGAGTTCATTGGAAAGTGCCACCAGTCGTCGATTCCTGCGTTTGTCGCCAAGTTGAACCTGGCTGAAATGGTTGTGTCCGAAGTCGGATTGAGCATTGTGTGTAGAAGCCATATGTGTGTGATGTCTTTCGGAGAGCGAAAGTCATCGACATCATGGAGATGATCGCAGAGTGTAGAATCTTCACGTCCGATTGTGGAGATTACAAAAAGTGACAGGAACGTCGCGAAAGCAGGAGATAATTTCCCATCGCGAGGTCTCAGGAATAGCGATGCAAAAGATGCGCCTAAAAGTCAGGCG
>JABURQ010000165.1 GCA_014762625.1 Planctomycetaceae bacterium
CGCGATCTTTGGCAATTTGATTATTCGTTAGTCGTCAGTGGTTCGTGGTCAGTTGTTGAAAATCATTCGAGGTCCACAGTAGGCCGACAATCCTTTGTCGGCATGAGCGATGTTGAGTGTTTCTCACGGGGGCTTTCGCGGTTGCGAAGCGCCCTCGCCACACAATATCAGTTGACCTCTTGTGCTGACGCACACCGTTTGGCGAGCAAATGGTGCTACCCTTCAATGAATCGAAACTGCTAATTTCTAGTTTCTAATTTCTGATGGCCGGTTTCCAGTTTCTTCTAATGCCACTGACAACGGACCACCCACCAGATGTTGTGGTTTCGCCCGCTTGTTTGTAAACAACGAGGCGTTCGGTGTCATACCTGACGGGCAATTCACCTCAAGACGAGAACGCGATTTGAGACGGGTATGGCAGCACGATTCTCGTGTTTTCGTATTTCGTATTGAGGTCTTGGCAAATTGCTCAATACGAGAAAACACGGGAATTATCAATGAAACGGGGTGTCACACCAGATGTGGGGGCAGTGTTAAGTTTGAAGTGTTGAGTTTTGAGTGGAAGGAGTCGTGTGATTCGAGTCATTCGCGGTCATCAATTGGCCCGGCAAAATCCCCCATCCCCCGATCTTCTGATGTGGTTTCACAATTGACTGTAAACGCAGCACAACGGGCCATTCCCAGACAGACCTGATTTCAGATTTCGCGTCGGACGATCTCAAAACCGGCCAAAACCATCGGGTTTCGTTCGAAGATGAGAACTTGAGAAGTTGAGGTCTTGCAAAAAGCTCATCTTTGAAAACCCCCGAGGTTCAGCCATCAGACAACCCAATCTTTTCCGAACAGCGAGAACAAAAAAATGGAGAGACAGCCGCCGCGTATTCGAGCCCTTCAGGCATCAAGATCGCCACTGGAGCAGAGGTTGGAGGAACGCTATACTTGGCGAATCGTTTTCCCGATCAACAAGGATGTGCTGATGTCTCGCTTAAGTCCCGAGGATGATTCCTGTGTCTATTGTGCCGGACCACTTTTCTGCCAATCGGAACGGGAAGAAATGATGGAGATCGCCGAGATCCTCGTCGATCACGGCTATCGGGTTTATCTTCCGCATCGTGACGGCATGGAGTTTCGATTGATTCACGAGATTCTGGTGGAACGGGGCTGGGAGGCTCCCGACGCGGCCCAGTTTCTGCATGCGGCGATCTTTGCTCTCGACGTGTATCAATTGGCGGTCGAGTGCGATTGCATGGTTTGGAATCTCAACGGTCGCGTTCCCGACGAAGGGGCGGTGTCCGAAGCCGCCATGGCGTGGACGCTGGGAAAACCTTTAGTCGGTTACAAGGATGACGTCCGCAGTTTGATCGCGGGACGCGTCAACCCGTTACTCGTCGGCATGACCGATTTTCAGACCGTCGAGAATATCGAGGAAATACCGCACGCGCTTGCGTTGGCCCGCACCCGACAGATTCAACCTCCCTTGAACGAAGAATACTTTTCCGAACGAATGAAGATCGCCGTTACGGACGGCGGTGAACTCTGGAACGCGCTGAGCGACGAACTCGCGAGCGACGATAACGAGTTCATCGCGGATGTCGTGGCCCGGCTCTTCTCCCCCGAAAAAACGCCCACTCTGCAAGTCTGATTGACGGCGCCATGTCCCAGGAATTCCAGAACATCCCGGAACTCGCCGCTCTCCATCACCCCGAGAGCCTCGTCAGAATTCCGATGGAACAGGACGTCCCCCTCACGTCCCGGGTGCGGGCCCTGATGGATACGCCCGCGTTTCAGCGTCTCTCCCGAATCACGCAACTCGGTCTCGCCGCCAAAGTTTATCCGGGGGCGACTCACACGCGGCTCGAACATTCGCTCGGCGTCTATCACAACGCACTCCTTTATCTGCAACAACTGATTCACGATCCTCGTTTCACGGAGACCGTCACTCCTCACGAAGCCGAAGTGCTGATCGCGGCGTCATTGTTACACGACATCGGTCACTGGCCGTTCTGTCACCCGATCGAAGATATGGGACTCTCCAACCTGCCCGATCATGAAGAGTTTGCCGCCGAGTACCTTGCCGAGGAGAGCTGGCCCGCCGAAATTCTACGGCGTGAATGGCAGATTGAACCGCGGGAAGTGCTCGACCTGTTGGCGGGTGTCGTTCACACGCCGGGCCAGAAACTGGTCCAGTCGATACTTTCCGGTCCCATTGATATCGACAAAATGGATTACCTCCACCGCGACAGTCTGCACGCCGGTGTCCCTTACGGACGAAACTTCGATCGCAATCGTCTGATTCGCTCGCTGGTGGTCAACGAACGAGCGGACGGGCTGGCCATCAGTTCCAAAGGACGCACTGCTGCCGAGCTGATGGTCTTCGCCCGCTATGTGATGTTCGGCGAAGTCTATTGGCATCACGCGGTCCGTTCGGCGACCAGTATGTTGACTCGATCCTTTCAGCAGGTACACACCAATCTCGACTTGCGAGCGTTGTTCCGACTCGACGAACGGGACTTCATTCAGCAACTCACGAAACAGATCGCGGGCCAGCCGGACGCCCCCTTACTGGAGGGAGTGTTTGGAGACGTCCGACGTCTCTATAAGCGAATTGCCGAATACAGTTACTTTCAGTCGCCGGAAATTTATCAACGTCTGGCGCGCAAGTCCTACGACTTTCTGGTCCGGTGTTCCGGATTCCTGGCCGAGGAATTGTCTCGGCAAGTCGGACGCCGGATCGAACCGTGGCAGGTCATTATCGATGCGCCTCCGCCTCGTCGCGAAGTGGAGTTTGAGGTGCAGATTCACTTTGCCAAGGAGGACCGGTTTCGAGCACTGACCGACGTTTCGCCGGTGGTGGAATCGATGGCGCAAACACAATTCGATGATTCGGTGAAGCGAGTCCGCCTTTTCGTCCATCCCGACATTCGTGAGTGCATCCCCGAGATTCAGACGGTGAGCGAGTGCCTCAATGCGGCCTACGAACAGACCCAAGGCAACCTGTTTCCCGCCGGCTGATCGAAGAGAAGATTTGAACATTTTGTGAAGTCGCGGCGGTTCTGCTTGAGATGGAACGTCAATCCCGACACGATAGATAGAGAAGGTCATCACCTCTCAATGATTGAGGCTTCATCATGCGTCACATTACACCAGCGCTCTGTTTCACCTGTCTCGCGTTTTCGATCATCGGTTGCGGGGGAGATGATCCCGTTCCCGCCTCCGGCACAGGAGCTCAGAATCAGGGAACTCAGGTGAAACCCAAAGCGGTCGGTGTGCAGCCGGGAGCCATTAAACAGAAATCGACCGCACAAGGATCGAGAAATGCAAATGGGGGGAGCGGAAACTCGACAGAGAGCGATCTTCCGCCTGGCGTGGACGTTGACGATGTGTTTGAAGTCAGCGCCGACGCCAACTCGGTTGTCATTGCTGCAACTCCAGAGGAGCGGAACACTTTTATCATTACCGCCAGGCCTCAACCGGGAGCGGATTCCAATACATTCGAGAATCCCAACCGTTCCGGAACAAGCACCATCAGACCAGGCGTTCAAGCTCCCAACCGAATCCAGGTAGGTTCCAATACCAATGCGGACACGGAACGATTGCCGGAGAATATCAAACCGCTACGCGAGGCCGGCGTTGATGAAACATCGAACCTCCCCATCCGGGTTCGCAATGAAAAAGACGAGGCGGAGCTGATCCTGATCCCCGCCGGCACGACTATCCGTGGTACGAATCTGGGACCGGCGAACGCCGCCCCCGAACATCACGTTTATCTAGATTACTACTACATCTGCGAGCACGAAGTGACCCTCGCTCAATACATGACCTACCACAAGATTGCCGAAGAGGAATCGAGGAAACGTCCGATCCCCCTCCCCTCGAATGAGGGGGATAACCCCAACATGCCGGCCCTCGGCATTCCACAACAGGAAGCCCGACGCTACGCAGAATGGGCGGGCGGGCTTTTACCGACGGAAGCCCAGTGGGAGAAAGCTGCACGCGGACCGGAAGGGTACAAATATCCGTGGGGTAACGGACGTCCCATCTGGCCGGAACGGCGCGATCCGCAGGTGATTTCTCCCGTCAAATCCTATCTGGGTGATGTGAGTACCTACGGCATCTACGACCTGGCAGGGAATGCCCGTGAATGGACTTTAGACGTTTACAGTGATGATGCCTATCAGGTGGCTGGAGAAACCGGCGGGAAACTCCTGGAGAATCCCGTTGGCCCGAAAGCTCGAGCCGGTATGTACGGTCGCGTCATCAAGGGGGGAGACGACTGGAAAGCCTGGAATCGTTCCGAGGCCCGCTTCAGCCAGGGGCTCCCCACGGTCGGCTTCCGTTATGTCATTCCGGTCAAAAAACCTGATTCTGAAGAAGAAGGGTCCGAAAACGGGGACTCTCCCCGCCGTCAAACCGCTCGACCCTGAGCGGGATTCTTCCTCACGAATCGTCTCGGATCTCTGGAAACCTCGGCAATTCGCTGATATCTTATGCGTTCAGCACATATTTCGATGCTTCCTGATCGATTAAGTAATCTGCAAGGTTGAGGATCAAACATGACCAACGCGACCGCCATTGCAGGCGTGAATCCCCAGAAAGAAAGCGTCCTCCTGACGGTCTGGCCGTCGGTGGCCTCCACGGCAGTGGGGCGGTTGATCGGGATTTTATGCGATTCAATTCCCGTCAGGATTAACGGAGTTTCGATCTCCGCGATCATCTTCGCTCTGCCGCTGGCACCTTTGGCCGCACTGATCTATCTGCTGCTGAAAATCGGCGGGAAAAAATACACGCTAACGCGAAAATCAGTCCAATGCTGGTCAACGATCGGCCAACAGCTTGTGAAATCAGCCCCCTTAGCCGATATCAGCGAAATTCAGGTCGTTCAACGCTCCGGGCAAGCTTTTTATAAAGCGGCCGACCTGATCCTGATTGGTGCAGATGGCGGCATCCTGATGAAGCTCTCGGGGATTACTTCCCCCTTAACGTTCCAACAGAACATCCGTGAAACCCAGCAAGCCTCGGCGGAAACGGCGGCGTCATTGGAAGTGATCAAAAAGCGAAGTCATTAAAAAACAGGTGATCCTCGACGCTGACTCCTGTGTCGAGGTATCGAACTGCTGCCGGAGTGGCGGAATGGCAGACGCGCTGGATTCAAAATCCAGTGAGGTAACACTCGTGTGGGTTCGAGTCCCACCTCCGGTACTATGATATGAAAGGACTTACGGCGATTGGCCGTGAGTCCTTTTTTTGTTCCGGGTCTGATTTGGTAACAATTTGGTAACAAGTATTGCTGCGGCATTGCTCTGATATTGCTGCCACTTGAGAGTATTCCGTGCAAATTGGCCTCATTTCTGATCGGCAATCATTTTTCGCCCGAATAGAGCATGTCCCTGTGATCTGTAAGCTCAGCATCAGTCAGAAGCTCCCAGAGATTGTCCATCATCGTTTCTGACGGCTTTGATCTATCCAACACGGCGAACATCTCGTCCACCCATTCTTGCGAAATGCCAAGCATCTCTCGCAGTTCTTTGGCCTGTTCCGGTTTAGCCCACACTTCTGCCAGCAACGCGATTGGAGAATCGAAAAAGAGCCCCCCCAACTTCGACCTCACTCAAGCTCAACTTTTGCTTTAGCCTCTTCCCGATGGTAGTATCATCTGTCCATCTCCGCTCCCATATTGGGGAGCGGTTTGCATTGATAGTGAGTATTACCTGCCAATGGCGAAGAAGAAAGACAACGGGGCAAATCTCGGCTTCGAGGCGACTCTGTGGGCGGCAGCCGACAAGCTCCGCAATAACATGGACGTTTCCGAGGTTCCGAAACCCCATCTGTTTGTCGGCATTGCGCAACAAGGTATTCTCATCGGTCGGTGGGAAGCGTTCGTCGAACGATTCAGAAAGGCGGTCTATCCCGGAAATTCAGCCCCAGAAGAATTTGAACCCAATCAAAAGGCACTCGCAGAGTTGCTCTGGGACACGAATACGGAAGAGCCACATGACGAACTACACCGGACGGTTGCCTCCCAATTGATGTGGGAACCACTCCAGATGATGAGCAACTCGGAGGGAGCGGAGCGATGACTTCTGTGGTGATACCGATTTTCAAACCGGAAAAACCCGAAGAATTGAAGGTCGATCTACCTTCAAAGTCAGAGAATTTGTTTGAACGCATCATCCGCGACCCCACCAACCCGGATCGACCGGCACGAGAGACCCGCTGTTCCGAAATGCTCTGTGCCTTACTGCTAAATTGTGAGACTCTGAGACTCCAATTTTTTGAGCAGTTTGCTGATTTGTTTGGTTGGTCTGGTCTGCCACTGGCAGAACTGGAATACGACATCGAGACAGAACAGGCCATCGGAAGCAAACGCGACGATCTTCGGATTGAAGGTTACCGTGTCAGTGACGATGACAGGGAACAGGTTCTGTTATGGACCATTGAGATCAAAGTTCAAGCGGGAATTCATCAGTCTTCTTATCAGGATTACGACGAATTGCCGTTACCTGATGAAATCGAAGATTCCGTTCCGCAGATCGAGAATTACGACCGTTGGCTGACTTCTCAAACAGTCCCGCACAAGGGCGGAATCGTGCTTGCGATCCCCAACCTCCTAACAGAAGTGGATGAACTGAATACGACGAATCAGTGGTGCTGTTTACGGTGGTCTGATCTTGCAGCGTGGGTGGAGTCGGCACTCGAATACGACTCACTCCCGAATGCAGAACAAACTCTGGCAGAACATTTTCTGGGATTCGTCTGGAACAATCTAAGGGACCCATCAGACATGAGTAAAGATCAACTAGGAATTGATGATTTGGCACTCACCCGCGCTTTTGAGTCTCACGGTCGTGAATGTGAGGCGAGAATCAAAAACCTCACACAACCCTTAGTTGAAGCTCTCAAACAATCTGGTATTGATTTTGTCAGTGGCCCGAAGTTCCTCTCAAGCAGTTTCTGGCCGACAACTCGAAGTACGGCTTTTGGTCAAATTCTAGACGACAATTTATTTGACTCTGCGGTCTGGATGAATCTACATGCGGGAGTCTTGGGACAGAATGCTGTCTTGTTCATTGAGTCAACCAAAAGAAACTCGATCAAAAAAACCGTCAAAAGGATATGCCAGCAACGAAGCGACGCTTTGCAACAGCGAAATACCAACTGGTTCGTGGAGAAGTCAGACGAATTTGATGCCATAGATGTCATCCTTAAAAAACCGCTTACGTGGCTTCTCAATGAAGACGATCAGTCGAAAGCCTTGCAAGAGTTCGTGCAAGCGGGGCTTGAAGACCTGAAAGCAACCGGCTTGATTGATACCCTGCAAGCGATTCCGGGGGAGGTAGAGTCACAATGATCCCCGCGTTGCTTAATGGCAAACTCTCTCGACGGCAAGAGAACATGGAAGATGTTCTCACATCGAATGTCTTCGGCCTACTGCGTTACCGGCTTGATGGGTGAGAAAAGCCGGAAGCTCTCGCGACGAAGTGGGCCTCACGCAAAATCACTTCGACGCGAATGATTCTGCGACGATGAGTTGGCAGGAGCATTCTCCGGCAAGCCGCCATGAGCACACCGTATGAGTACATCAAGATCCTGCAGAATATCTGCGACAGAGAGTGCTTGTTCTCTTTGATAACGATCTTGAAGCATCTTGTGCAGACTGTCGGCCTCGCGCTTATCTTTAATGTGGTTCTTCTCGGATTATCGTGGCTGAGGCCGTTTCGGCTGGTTTTTCACTGACGT
>JABURQ010000025.1 GCA_014762625.1 Planctomycetaceae bacterium
TTACAGTCAATTGTGAGACCACATCAGAAGATTGGGGGATGGGGTGATCGGGAGATGGGGGATTTTGTATTTGGTTCTTTGTACTTGGTTCTTGGCAGTTTGGATTCCAAAACCGAAGGACAAAAAACAAAGCACGAAATACGAATAATCAACTTGGCAAAGATCGCGATTTTGAGAAGCGACGATAACCGGACGCTAGCGCGTTCCGGCTGATTTCGTCGAAGACATATTCAGCCTAATCAGCCGCTGGGCGCTAGCCCACGGTTCTGTTGAGTAGAAACGCCACCCAAGTCTTGAATGGTCCTGGTCCCCGAGACAACCAACCAACAACTGACCACGAACTACTGACGACTCACAAAAAATCAAATTACCAAAGATCGATCTCTCTACCTAACGGCAGTTTGTTGTCAGACAGCGGAGAGGATATCGCGAGAATGGTCTGACCGCGGCTTTCGCGGATATCGCTGATGGTCGACTTCACCCTCCACCTCTGGAGGGGGAGGGTCAGAAACGAGCGACAGCGAGGTTCTGGGGAGGGGGAGCAAGACGTGCTGTCTTTGCCAGTTTTTCTGATTGAAACCGCGGGGGACTGAGAGAACGCAGAGAAAGAGAATAGAAGACTCGCGCGGCGACTCAGCAAAAAAAAGAACGCTCATTCTCGCTCATCAACACTGATCAGAAAAGATCATGCTGATTAGCGATTATTCGTGTTCCTGATTTTTGAATCAGGAAACTCAACTCGCTCTGTTCCCTCCAGAGAATGCAGGGCAAATACGGCACGGTTAGCGTGACGCGAACTCTCAAATTCTAAGAGCCCGTCTTCAAATTCCATTTTGGCTGCGAATGACGATCCAGTCACCCACTTTTCGTTGGTCTGCATCGCCGAATCCGTTCTAGGAACGGTTTCAATTGGTATTGATCTATCAAAAGACATCGGAGGCGTAGAATTCGCTCACAAGCGATTTCAACAACCCAGCCATGCTGGGGGATTCGGCTGCTTCGACCGCCTCAATTGGGCAACAGTTCGTTCATTCTCGCCTCGAAAAGCGAATTAGAAGACACGCTCTAAATAACCAAAATTACTCTTGCGTTTCTTTCGACGTACGTTACTATAAAACCAAATCTAAAGAACCAAATATATTTTTGACCTCGAAGGGACACACATGGCGAGACCCAAAACCAAGGAATTGACCGAGCGAGAACTCGAAGTCATGCACGTCTTCTGGGGCGGGGAAGAACAAACTGTCGCGGATGTCCGGGACCGGCTGGCAACCGAGGGACGCGACCTGGCTTACACCACAGTAGCCACCCTCGTCCGAATTCTGTTGGAAAAGAACTATCTCAAACAAACCAACGACGAACGCCCCTACCGCTATTTGCCGATTCGGTCGTTCGAGGAGGTCTCAGGGAATCTGTTGGGTGATCTCTTGAGCCGCGTGTTCGGCGGTTCCCGCGAGCAGTTGCTGGTGCGACTGATGGATCAGCGCAAACTGACCGCCAAAGAACGCAAACTGCTTCAAGACGTTTTGAAGGACAGCAACGAACAAAAACAGAAGTAAAACGACGCATACGAGCCATCAATCAAATACCACAGGGACCCACAAATGGAAACGATGGGACTGACACTCGCCTGGTGTGCCATTCAAGTCACGATCTTCGCCTCGGCTTCCGCCTTACTCTATCTTTCCATGAGAAAAAGGAGTCCGGCCGCCCGATCGACCGTGCTTATCTCGTCATTGCTCTCTGTGATTGTGCTGACCGTGCTGGCCAGAAGTCCCTGGCCCCGATGGGTCCCCGCCGATGGTCTCTCCGCACAGGAAAGGATCGATCTTTCTTCAGGGGCTTCAAACAGTCCATCGGTTTCCGAACTGACTGAGATCGCTCCGCTCTCTCAGGTTCAGGAACACTCGACCACGATGCTCTTTCTGGAAAATCTGTGGGACGAGATGAAGCATGCTCCCGTCGAGAGTGAAACGCGCGCATCGACACTGACGTGGCAGACAATGATGTCGGGGCTCTTCCTGACAGGATTCACCTGTGGATTGATCCGACTCTTTTCCGGCCTCGTAGCCGTCTATCGTTATCGTCACCGGAGCGTTCCCGTTGAGTCCAAGGAAATGCATCGAATGATGCAACAAATCTGTACCGATTTGGAGTGTCGTCGAATCGTGCAATTACGGGTCTCCGAGACGGTGAGTTCACCCGCGACCATCGGCTGGCGACAGCCGATCATTCTGCTCCCGGTCGAATGGGAGGAATGGAATTCCGAAGAACGTCTGGCGGTCATCGCTCACGAAGTCGCTCACATCTGCCGTTTTGATTTCCCAGCCTGGTTCGCTGCACAGGTTGGGGTGGTGCTGCATTTTTATCACCCCATCGTCCATTGGCTGGCAGGGAAGTTGCGTCTGGAACAGGAACTGGCCGCCGATGCCGCAGCAGCTCGCATTCTTGGAGGAAACACACAGTATCTGGAGGTCTTAGCAGGAATGGCGTTACGACGTGACGACCGTTCGATGAGTTGGGCCGCTCGTACCTTTCTACCTTCCCATCACACATTCATCAGGAGAATCGAAATGTTACGCCGCAGTAAACCGCTGGAGATTCATTACTCACTGGTGGGGCGAGGGCTGCTCGCCGCCTTGATGCTGTCGGTCGCGGTGTTTGCGGCCGGTTTGAGATCACCTTTCGAGAAGGTGAGTCTCGCCGAAGACGTCTCTCGAACCAGCCGTATCATTCCAGAGAGTTCCGAGCCAGAGACTCAACTTGTGACTTACCAACATTCGGACAACGCTGAGAATCTGAGTCTCGCGTACGTGCCGCGTGATTCGGTTTTCGTCATGGCGTTGCGGCCGGCGAAAGTTCTTGCGAATCCGATGTTTGCTCCGCTCAGAAAAGCGTTGGAAGAGGAGGACGGGGTCAAACAGTTTTTCGGTGTGTCTCCTCTGGAGATCAAACAATTGACTCTGGCTTCATTACCACAAGATGGACCGCGAGGTAATATCGCCCCGAGCGAACCGGTTGTAATCGTTCACTTCGAGAATGAGATCGAAGAACAGAAAGTGGTGGATACCTGGGTTCGAAACGCGAGCGAGGAGGAATTTGCGGGTGTATCCTACTATAGCAGTGAGACTCACCGCCGGTTCCTGGCAATCCCCAATTCAAAAACTGCTATCTTCGTCGACAATGTAGGGGCACTGCGACGTTTTCTGGCAGCAGGTCCCCGTGGAGCCACTGAAGCGAACTGGTCCGAACAATGGCAACTCGCGAACGAGGCGGATGCGGCTCTCCTGATCGATGTCGAACGTTTGCGTCCAGGCATGAATGACATTCATCCGAACGACCCAGCGTCGGCCATTATGAATTCCGTCGCACCGCTCTGGAAAGACGGCGATCGCACTTTGTTGTGGATGAATCTGGACCAGGATCTTTCTCTTTCGGGCCGTATTTTCTGCCGTCCTGGAACGGAAGCAAACGTGGAGCAGACCTTGCAGGCGAGTGTCGTTCTGACACGCAATGGTCTTTCCGCCTTACGAGAGAGAGCCAGTACCAGCGGCGAGAAGAATACGATCGTCGTCCTCAATTTTGCCGATCTGGCCGATGAGATGCTGGATGAAATGAAAATCACGTCACATGAAAATGAGGTTCACTTCGACGTAACCGTTAACGAGAAAGTGAACGAGCTGGTGGCGATGCTGCTGCCGGCCGTTCGGGAAGCCAGGACCGCGGCCAAGCGTACGCAGTCCATGAATAATATGAAGCAAATCGGGCTGGCGATGCACAATTATCACGACGTTCACAAACGACTGCCTCCCGCGGTCGTCATGGGGCCGGACGGCAAAACACCGCACAGTTGGCGTGTCGAGCTGCTTCCTTATCTCGATCAAGCCGAACTATACAACGAGTATCGCATGAACGAGCCGTGGGATAGCGAGCACAATAAGACAATCCTGGAACGGATCCCTCTTGTGTTCCGCTGTCCACAGGACGATCATTTTTCGACGAACACCTCCTACTATGTCTTCACTGGCAAAGGGACTGCGTTTGAGGATCCGGAAGGACAGCGATTTCGCGATTTCACCGACGGACTCTCCAATACGTTGCTGGTGGTGGAATCGAAGAAAGCAGTCCCCTGGACCAAGCCGGAGGATATTCCCATCGATCTGGACAAAGACCTGCCGAAATTCGGCGGTTATTACCGGGGGGGCTTTAACGCCTTGCTCTGCGACGGTTCCGTCCGGTTCATTTCGGAGAACATCGACAAAGAGGTGTTGAAACTGCTGATCCAGCGGAATGACGGAAAACAGATTCCTCGGTAATGAGCGGTTTCGATCATCCATTATGTCTGAGAGATGAACCAGGATGTCCTGCCCACCCAGCGAATGCAGGGTAGCCAAATTCTTAATAACCGCCCCAATTACTTCTTCGCCTGCACTTTCTCCTGTAGGGCGTGGAGTTTTTGCAGGGCGTCCAGAGGCGTTAGTTGATTGATATCGAGGCCTTGCAGTTCATCGACGACCGGGTGCGGTTCAGATTCGAAGAGTGAGAGTTGGCGGTTCTGCTTGCGAGTCTCCCGCATCGGCACCTTGGTTTTTCCCCGTTCGTCCAGGTGATCCTCTTCCAGTGTCTCCAGGATCACGCCCGCCCGGTCGAGCACTTCTTTCGGAACGCCCGCCAGACGCGCGACGTGAATGCCGTAGCTCTTGTCGGCGGTCCCTTCGACGATTTTATGCAGGAAGATGACGTCTGACTCCTGTTCCCGGACGGCAACGTTCCAATTGGTCGCCTGTTTGAGGGTCTGCGTGAGATCGGTGAGCTCGTGATAGTGCGTCGCGAACAATGTGCGAGCCTTGATGGTGTCGTGGAGATACTCGGTCACGGCCCAGGCGAGCGAGATACCGTCGTAGGTGCTGGTGCCGCGTCCGATTTCGTCGAGAATCACGAGCGACCGTTTGGTGGCAGCGTTCAGAATGCGAGCGGTCTCGGTCATCTCAACCATGAAGGTACTGTGTCCTTTGCCGAGTTCGTCGCTGGCACCGACGCGGGCGAAGATGCGGTCGGCGATGCCGATTCGCGCTTCGCTGGCGGGCACGTAGCTCCCCATCTGGGCCAGGATCGTCAGCAACGCCGATTGTCGAATGTAGGTGCTTTTCCCCGCCATGTTCGGCCCGGTGATGATCTGCACGTATCCGGTCGGTCCACCCATCCGTGTATCGTTCGGCACGAACTCACCCGCGTCGAGAATCCGGTCGAGGACGGGATGTCGTCCCTCCCGGATATCGAGGATCGGATCGGCGGTGACTTCCGGTCGGCAATATCCTTCCCGGTTAGCCAGGTGGGCGAGTGCAGTCAGGACGTCGGTGATCGCCAGGAGTTCGGCGGTCTTCTGCAAGCGTTCGACTTCGTTGGCGACTCGTTCCCGCAACTCTTCATACAATTTTTGTTCGAGAGAAACAGCCCGCTCCTCCGCCCGCAGCACCTTTTCCTCGTACTCTTTGAGTTCGGGAGTGATGTAGCGTTCCTGATTTTTGAGGGTCTGCTTGCGGATGTAGTGTTCGGGAACTTTGTTTTGATGGGCGGCGGTCACTTCGAGGTAATAGCCGAAGACTTTATTGAACCCGACTTTCAGGTTCGGAATGCCGGTCTTTTCCGTTTCCTCCGCCTGGTAAGAGGCGATCCACTCCTTTCCTCCCTTGGAGAGAGTGCGGTACTCATCGAGTTCGTCGCTCACGCCTTCAAGGATCATGCCTCCCTCGGTGATCAATAGCGGAGGTTCCTCGACGAGTGTCTTCTCGATATCGGATCGCACGTCTGCGCAGAGATCGAACTCGGATTCGATCGTCTGGAGCAATTCCGATTTTCGGTCGGCGAGTTTCGCTTTCAGTTTCGGCAGGATGGAAAGTGTCCGGGCCAGAAAACTGAGGTCCTTGGGAGACGCGCGACGGGTCGCACAGCGGGCGGTTAAGCGCTGCAGGTCGTAGGCATCATCCAGCAGATCCCGCACTTCTTGCATGAAGGAGAGATCGCCGATGATTTCGTCAATCGCATCGAACCGCTGATTGATTCGTTCCAGATCGGTGAGCGGGTTGTTGAGCCAGTCGGCCATTAACCGTGCTCCCATCGAAGTGACGGTGCGATCGATCACGTCGAGCAGGCTGTTTTCGCGGGTTCCCTCGCGAATTGTTTGGGTGAGTTCCAGGCTTCTGCGTGTCGCTTCATCAATGATCAGATTCTGGCCGCGTCGGTACGGCGTAATCGAAGTGATATGCGATAAAGACGTTTTCTGGGTTTCCTGAACGTATTCCAGCAGCACTCCGGCGGCCGTGACGGCGGGTGAGTCGTCCTGAATATCGAACCCTTCGAGCGTTCCTGCGCGAAAATGTTCTTTCAGTAATCGCCGACATTCCTCCTGCGAAAAACACCAGGCGGGCCGTTCGGTCATGAGAGCCGACCCGGCGATCTGACTCCCGGAGCCGATCAGGTCCGATTCCATCTGTTCGGGAATCAACAGTTCGGAAGGCTGGAGACGGGCCAGTTCGTCGGCGAGATTTTCGGGGCTGACGGAGGTCGCCTGAAATTTTCCGGTCGAGAGTTCCAACCAGGCGAGGCCGAATTCTTCTTTACCGGGCGAGAGAGCCGCCAGCAGGTTTTCGGCTCGCGGATCGAGCAAAGAGTCGTCGGTCAGTGTGCCGGGGGTGACAATCCTGGTGACTTCCCGCTTCACGAGTCCTTTGGCCTGTTTGGGATCCTCGACCTGTTCGCAGACTGCCGCACGTCGCCCGGCGCGAATCAGTTTTTGCAGGTAATTTTCCAGCGAGTGATAGGGGAATCCCGCCATCGGGATCGGATTGTCGGAATTCTTATCGCGGCTGGTGAGGGTGAGACCGAGGATCTTGGCGGCATCTTTGGCGTCGTCGTAGAAGAGTTCGTAAAAATCCCCCATCCGGAACAGCAGAATGGTGCCGGGGTTCTCGCGTTTGACTTCGAGATAACGCTCCATCATGGGAGTCAGTTTTTGCGATTTCTTCGCCATGGATTCCGTTCTCGTCTCAGCCGGTTCAGTCGTCGGGGAAGAGTTCACTGACGCTCGTTCGATCGTGTATCGAACGGATCGCACGTGCCAGCATCGGCGCCACCGAGATGATTTCGATATTGGAGGGCGGGGGTTCCTGACTGGTCTCGATGGTATCGGTCACGAACAGTTTTTTGATGGGGCTTTGCTGAATCTTCTCCGCGGAGCCTTTGGCGAGGACGCCGTGAGTGACCGCGGCGTAAACATCTTTGGCGCCGCGCGACTTGAGCAGGTTCGCCATACTGATCAGCGATCCGCCGGTAATCGTGAAGTCATCCACCATGACCACATTCTTGCCCTCCACTTCACCGATTACTTCCAGCACTTCGGCGTTCTCGGAGTGATCTTTGCGCTGTTTGTTGCCGATGACGACCGGAACGCCGAGCAGGTTGGCATAGGCGGAAGCCGATTTGGCAAAGCCGACATCGGGACTGCAGACCACCAGATCGGGAATATTCAATTCCGCGATATGTCGGCAGATGGTGTGTCGAGCGTAGAGATGATCGACGGGAATGCCGAAGAATCCCTGAATCTGAGGGGAATGGAGATCCATCGTCAACACACGATCGGCTCCCGCAGCTTCGATGGCATCGGCACAGACGCGGGCGCGAATCGAGACGCGCGGTTCGTCTTTTTTGTCTCCCTTGGCGTAGGAGAAGAAGGGAATCACCGCGGTCACCTGTCCCGCGGACGCCCGTTTCAGGGCGTCGATCCAGAACAGCAGTTCGACGAAGTTGTCGTTGACCGGATAATGAACTCCTTGAATGATGAACGTGTCGCGACCACGGACGTTTTCACGAATGCGGACGAAGACATTACCTTCGCTGAAGACGTGCGATTTGCACGGCGTGAGCGAAACGCCCAGTTCGTTAGCGATGTTTTGAGCAAGTAATGGATTGCCGGAGCCCGCGAGGATCGCCATGTCACCCTGAGGCGCCTGGAAGGAGAGCGGGCGAGGCCCGGACTTCGCTGCAAGAGGATCGGGGGAGGACATTTCCGTCTCGGGCTTTCGAATGAAAACGGGTCTGCGAACGGGTTTCGTAAGGACAGGGCCTCATCTTAACCGAACCCACACAGAGAACAAGCAGACGGCGGGGAATCTCTTTCTCCCCGCCACGTCCCCCGTCCATTTATTTCCCGATTTTCCAGAGATGCTCGTCGCTACGAACGAAGATCGCTCCATCCGAAGCGGCGGGAGTCCCCAGAATGATCTCGCCGAAGTCATAATCGGAAACGACCTTGCCTTCCTCTTTGGTAATTTCAACGACCTGGGCCAGACCTTTTTCATTAAACAGATAGAGGTACTTTCCGGCGGCAATCGGTGACGCACTGAAAGGACCGCTGACGCGAGATTCCCAAAGCACTTCGCCGTCTTCCGGATTCGCCGCCGCAATCTTCACGTTGCTGACCGTGATGAGCATTCCGTTCGCGAGGATGGGACTGGGGGTAGACGGACTGAGTCGTCTGACGTTCCAGATTTCCTCACCGTTGCCGCTCGTTAAGCTGACGGCGGTGATACCGTTTGAGGGGATGTAGAGGATGTCGTCCTGCACCAGACTGGACGGAATGGTGGAGGCTCCGGATTCGTACTTCCAGATCGTATCGCCCGACTTCGGTTTCACGGCTTCAATCCCGGAGGCGGATTGCAGTAAGACCAGCGGTTCCGGTTTGGTGACGACAGTGGGGGAGGTCCAGTTCGCTTTCCGGGGGCGTTCTTTTTGCCAACGTGTTTTACCATTGGCGACGTCCAAACCGAAGGCGAACGAGTCGGCATCGCTTTCGACCTGGACGATGAGGGTGTCATCGACCACCACCGGGGAGGAGGACATGCCGAGGGAGTTGGTGGCGTTCGGATAGTCGTAATTCATGCCGCGGAACCATTGCAGGTTACCGTCGAGGTCGATGCAGATGACATCGTTACTGGAGAAGGTGGCGAAGATACGTTTGCCGTCACTACACGGAGTGGGAGTGGCGTTGGCCATTTTGGGATGGCTGACGGTGCGTCCGGTCGCCCAGAATTGACGCTCGAAGACCTCTTCGCCGGTCTGTTTGTCAAAACAGAGAAGATGCAGACGATCCTGATCGAAGCCGCTGCTCGCCGAGAGGTAGACTCGATCGCCGACGACGATGGGGGCCGATAACCCACGACCGGGAAGATCGACTTCCCATTGGATCGTGTCTCCCGAGATTTCGGTTGGCAGTGGTTTGGGAGAGAGGCCGGAGAGATCGTCGCCGCGGAATTGACGCCAGTCTTCGGCATCGGCCATCGAGGTGAAGGCCAAGGCGGAGGCAAAACAAATCAAAATGATCGATCGATTCGCAGGCATAGTTGGAAACCTGTTCGGAGAAGGACTGATTAAATATGTGAAGGAAGTCAGTGAGCGCGGCTCAAATTATTTGTTGGGATCATACGAAGTCCGGGGCAGCAAGCCTTGTCCCGACTGATCGCAGACACGCATCTGAATTTTGTAATCCTGAGCCCAGGGTTGAGTTTGTTCGTTTTGGAGAATTTTGAACAGAATTTCGTTCTTCCCCTCTTTCAGGGAGACTGGGACTCGGTACTGGTCCCAACGCATTCCGCGATGATACTCCTCGCGAGCGAAAACCAGTTCGCCGTTCACCCACAGCTTCCAGGCATTGGCGGTCGCCATGCGGAAGTAAACGTCCTGCTCGGAGGGGCTGTCGTATTCGGAGTACATATACATCACCGCCCCTTTGTAGGGACCGATCGATTTGGCGATATCCACCGCTCCCATCGGATCGTCGGTCGTGATGGTTTGCCATTGGACCGGACCTTCCATCCCCTCGTAGGAGGCTCCGAAATCGAGTTCCTCTTCCGGTGGATAAGCGATGTCAAACGCTTTCATCTCCTTGTTGTCGAAGGGGCCGATGATTTTCCAGTCGGTCAGGAGCCCGAAGTGCTTCTGCAAATCGACTTCGACATCCATTTCTTTGAGAGCGTCACTGATGGCTTTGACTTGTCCTTCTTCGCTGGCTCCGCTCAAAGCGGTGAGGTAGGCCTCTTTTTTCTGTTCGCCGGCGTCGAGTTTCTTCGCTCGATCGATGACCTTTTGCACCGCCTGATAACGAATTTCCGCGCTGGAATCTTTCAGCATCCCGTCCAACATCTTGTCGGCTTTAGCGGGGGTTTTGTGTTTCAGTAACTCAAAGACCATCGACCGCGCCTTTTGATTATTCTCCTGATCCTGGAGGTAGGCGGCGAGTTGGCCCATCGGCAAGTCGCCTTCACCGTCCGCCACGATCACTTCAAACGCCGAGCGCAGATAGTTCTCGGCGAGCGGATTGGCTCCGTTCATGGCTTTCAGAATCTGGGGGAGGGCGTCGCGATCGTTTTTGACCAGAGAGGCGTACGCCGCCTGCGCTTCGATATTTCCAGCCGCCCGGTGATCGACGTCGGTCAGGATTTTGAGGTCCTCCTGAAGATCAGCGAAGGTGAGGCTCGTCGAAAACGCCAGAATTCCCGAAAGAAAAAGGGCAATGGAGAAGTTGAGTCGAGTCAGGGCCTGCATGAAAAAATGTTCCTTGAGTTCAATGAGCTGAAACAGAATCACGAGCACGTTCAAGATTGGACAAAAATCGGAGTGGAATCAACCCTTTTATCTATTGCTTATAGCAATGCTTGATTTAGAATATTCATCAGTCGGTGTTGTTGCAAAAGGTTCTGTTGCTTTCCAAAGCAGAACAAGCCCAGAGGAACGCACACGCACCCGGCATGCCAGCTTGTACGACCGCTTCAGGTACGACGGCGAAACTGCTGATTCGTCGAAAAAACTCTTTGTCTCACCCGTTCTGTAAAGGAACACCCCACATGCACGTTGCGCGCACTTTGAAGAAGCGAGGGTTTACCCTCATCGAGTTGTTGGTTGTGATTGCGATTATTGCGGTTCTGGTCGCCTTACTGCTGCCGGCGGTCCAGCAAGCCCGGGAAGCGGCTCGTCGGTCGTCCTGCAAAAATAATTTGAAACAACTGGGACTGGCACTTCACAACTACCACGATTCCCACAATCAATTTCCTCCCGGAGCCATTTACCAGCCTCTCACACCGGGCGGAGCCCCGGAAAACGGGCGTGACGCTCGCTGGGGGGCGACCTGGGTGATCTCGCTACTGCCGTTTATCGATCAGGCACCGCTCTACGCACAATATGATTTCACGCAGATTGCTCGGACCGGCAACGGAACGCCTCTCACCGCCAACAATCTGGTCACGCGACAAAAGCTCGTTTCCATGAACTGCCCGTCGCATCCTGCCGTCAATACTTTTTTGACTCAGGACTTCGATGGTTTTGCCAAAGGGAACTACGCCGCCAGTACCGGAGCGGGAGGGACGTTTAATCGAAACGATAGTCGCAACACACAGACTCGTGGGCTCTTCAGCGCTGTCGAGCAATTCGGAGGAAATTTCAGCGACATGCTCGATGGAAGTTCCAACGCCATCGCACTGGGAGAGATCATCAACGTCGACAGCGGCGGGGACGACCGTGGTGCCTGGGGATGGGCTTCCGGCCCATTATTTAGCGGTCGAGCTCGTACTGGGACGCCGGAACGCTTCCTGACACCGAACTCAAACGATATCGATTGTTCCCCTTATGCCTGGAACAATTCGACAGCTCGGCCTGTGAACCTGCGCAACAATCCGGACTGCACCGGAGCCAACGCGGGAACGGGAGCTCGCAGCTTTCACACCGGTGGCGTCCACTTCACTCTCGGAGATGGTAGCGTCCGATTCATTTCAGAAAACATCGATCGCACGACCTATCTGAATCTGCTGTCGGTCGCTGACGGTCAACCGATCGGCGAATTCTAGGTTTCTCTGACTTTTTCTATTCCCGGCTGGCGAGTCATCGATAATCTCGCCAGCCGTTATTCCATGAAAGTGAGCACATGACTCAAACACGATTCTTCCTGGCGATCCTGCTGTCGTTCCAACTTGCCGTTCTCACCGGTTGCAGCAAAAGCGATCGTGAATTTACAGAGCCGACCGAAACGCAAATCTCCAGCGAAGCCAAAAAATATCTGTCAGATTTTGTGGCGAAATCTCGGCAAACCAAAAAGCTGAACGCTGCCGATGTTGAGCCTGTCTTGGAATCTCTGGCAGGTTATCGCGAGACGATGGGAGAGAAAATCGAGCCGGTGGTGGCTGTCGCGAATCGATTGAAATCAGAGATCGAATCGAGTTCCTCTCCGAAGAAGATTAAAAGCACTTTGGATGAATTTGAACAATCGTTGCAGCAACTCTGAAACAGCGATCGATCAACCATAAATAAAGCCCCGATTTCTCCAGACCGGCGGGTTGGTCGGGAGAATCGGGACTTTGTCATTCTGCACACAGCCGAATGAGGGTCGTTCAGATCAATACCGCAAACCGAATCCGAAGTTTCGACCCTGGATGTATAGGCCACCGCTTCGACCACGACGGTGATAGTGGTTATGTCCGTAACCTCTGAATCCACCACGTCGTCGGTTAAATGAGTTGTAATACGGTGTGGAATATCGGTAATTGCGATATCCAGAGCGATAGGGCGAGGAATATCGATATCCCGAATATCCACGGGAATAGCCGGAACGACAGTGATCCGCGCTGGCAGAATTGACGTTGGCAAACAGTGCAATCGCCGCTACTGATAGTCCTAATACAAATGCCCGTTTCATGATTGTCTCCTTCCAGAGGTAGGTGAATTGAGGTGGGTCTGAATGCATTATCAACGCAGAGAAAATGCCAAGTGCGCTAACAAACCCCTTAAAAGACTGTAAACTGTTGTGTAAATTATCCTTACGGACATTTAGGTTTCAGAACAGTCAGTGTGCTGTCGTTCTCAATGTGTCTCTAATTCGCAACTTCTGCGGTCAATATGACTACACTTTTCAGCACGCAACCTGGTGCATAAGATTCACCAGACAGATTCATTCATATCCGTAACGGATTTATTTTTGGACAAGGTGATTTGATGTTTTTCTTCGACCCCCGCTACCTGCTGTTTGTTTCTCCCGCCATTCTGCTCATGATCTGGGCGCAGTACCGCATCAAAAGTGCTTACGGCAAGGGGATGAAAGTTCCCGCCCGGTTGAGCGGCGCGGCCGCGGCCCGTTACATACTCGATCAGTCCGGTTTACAAAATGTCGATATCGAGGAGACTCACGGACATCTTTCCGATCACTACGATCCCCACGATAAAGTGCTGCGATTGTCGCGTGACGTCTATCACAACCGGTCTGCGTCGGCGGTCGGAATTGCGGCTCACGAAGCGGGTCACGCCATTCAGGACGCCGAGAACTATGCTCCGTTGGTGATACGCAATGCTGCCGTCCCGGCTGCTCAGTTCGGATCCGGACTGTTTACAATCATGCTGATTGGCGGCCTGATCCTGAGCTATTTTGCTGCCAAAGTCGGTTTTACCGTGCTTGTTCTGGCACTTCTCTGCTATGCGCTGGTGGTTCTCTTTCAGATTATCAATCTCCCCGTGGAATTTGACGCCTCCAAACGCGCTAAGCGCGTATTGAGCGACTATCAGGTCGTCGATGATGAGGGAGCGGCTGTCGTGAATGACGTTCTGAATGCGGCAGCCATGACCTATGTCGCGGCAACTCTCCAGGCCGTCATGACCTTGCTGTATTACGCTTATGTGATCCTGGGACATCGCGACTGATTCGTGTCGCCACTCCGTCCTTGAGTCGGTCAGTCGTCGAAAATCATCTGGGAACCTTTCCCTTTTCCGCTTATAGTGGAGGGGCGTTTCAGACGATGTCTATTCCGCATCACACAGTACTTTCATCGCGTGTGATGGATTCATTTCGACACACATTCTGCACACAAGGACTTACTTATGACGACAAGACGCGATTTTCTGAAAACAGGGACCGCGGCCGCGGCAGCCGCATCCATGCCTTATTATTTTACGGCGGAATCCGCGCGTGCGGCAGCATTTCAGAGTCCCAATGAACGACCTGTTCTGGGATGCATCGGGACGGGAAGCCGCTGGAATGCGGTCGGTCCGAATGCGATGCAATTTTCGGATTGTGTCGCCGTGGCGGATGTCGATGCCCTGCATCTGGATGCGGGACGGGATAAAGTCAAAAACATCCAGTCCAAAAAAGGGTTTGACGGCCACGTCGCCATGTATGAAGACTACCGGGCGATTCTCGATCGGGACGATATCGATGTGGTGACGATTGTGACCCCCGACCACTGGCATTCCAAGATTGCGATTGAGGCGATGCAGGCGGGCAAGGACGTTTATTGCGAAAAGCCGCTGACCCTCACCATTATGGAAGGGAAGCAGATCATCAAAGTGCTGGAAGAAACCAACCGGGTCTTCCAAGTCGGAACTCAGCAACGCAGCGAAATGGGACTCCGCTTCCTGCAGGCGATTGCCATGATCCGCGATGGACGGATCGGTGATGTCCAGAAAGTGACCTGCAATATCGGAGGCTCTCCCACCTGCGACCCCATCCCCAAGGTCGATGTTCCGCAGGGACTGAACTGGGAGATGTGGCAGGGACAAGTGCCATTGAAAGATTTTCGCTTCCGCGATTCCGGACGCTGGGGGAACTCTCGGTGCCACTACGAATTCCGCTGGTGGTACGAATACTCAGGCGGCAAGATGACCGACTGGGGGGCTCACCATGTCGATATCGCTCAATGGGCAATCGGACAGAACGGCCCCGGTCAGGGACCGGTGAGCGTTGAAGGAAAAGCCGAGCATCCGGTGACAATGGAAAACGGCTATCCCGTCGAGGACGATCGCTACAATACCGCGCATGCGTTCGATATCAATGTGATGTTCGGGAACGGCGTGGAGATGAAAATTGTGAGCGATTCGTCGGATGGGAACGGCATTCTCTTTGAAGGAACGGAAGGCCGATTCCACGTCAGTCGCGGTCGCACTAAAGGGGCTCCGTTCGAAGAACTGAAGAGTAATCCACTGCCGGAAGGGGCGATCGCCGAAGTGTACGGCGGGAAGAACCCCGCGAAAGGGAATGCCCACATGGCGAACTTCTTCGATTGTCTCGCCAGTCGGGAAAAGCCGATCTCGGACGTCTGGTCTCATCATCGGGCGATGACGACTTGCCATCTGGCGAACATTGCGATTCGCCTGGGACGCAAACTCGAATGGGATCCCCAAACCCAGCAGGTCACCAACGACACCGAAGCCAATACGTGGCAAGCTCGCGAACAGCGAAAAGGCTACGAGATTAACGTTTCTGTCTAATTTCTGCTCAACAATCTGAACTCCTGACGGTCGGTCCCTTGATGGGGGCCGACCGTTTTTTACATCAGCTTGCTGATCACTCCCCAAGCCCCCGTAATCAATAATCCCACGCAGGAAAGAATCAACATCGTATCCCACAACTTCGACGGCTTGAGCCGTTCGTCCGTCATCCGGTAGCGGAAGAACAACGAGCCCAGGCCGATCATGGGGAGCATGATGGCTTGAGCCATCGCGGCAATCATGATGAGGGTGACCGGGTTCGCCCCCGACGCAAAGATCGCGAAACTGGTGGAGGGGATCAACGTACAGAAAAAGAGCAAGGCGCGGTCGTGAGTTTTGGGATTATTGCGGTCGATCAGGCCGAACACCTTGCAGCCATCCACGTACATTCGTGCGTTTCCGGCATTCGCGACCAGGAACGTGGAATACAAAACCGCAATCGCTCCGATCAGGAACAGCCACCCCGCGTATTCTCCAAAGACGGGAACATATGCGGCGGCCAGGGTGCTCACCATACGAATGCCGTCTGGGTCACGTCCCTCGTTGAATAGTACCGCGACTCCCATCATGTAGAAGGCGATCGTGGCGATGGTGTAAATGCACATCGAGAGAAACGCGTCGTAGAGCATCACTCTCATCCAACCTTTGGCGCGTTTGGCCCACTGGGGATCATCCGACCGAACCCCCGCCCATTTGGCGTAGCCTTTTTCAAGACACCAGTAGGGATAGGTGATCAGTTCGGTCGCGCCGACACCGATAATTCCAAACGTCGCCAACGCGGTAAAGAGCGGGTTCTTCTCCCCCGGAACCTTCTCGGGCAGCGACATCGTCAGGCCGGATAAGAACTTCGGCAGCGAGATGCTCCACTGTTCGGTGTATTGCAACGAGATCACGTTCCCGATGGTGATGATGGTAAACGCCACAACGAGCACCGTCGAGAGGTTCTGTAACAGGTTGTAACGTCCGGCCCAGAGCAGAATGATCGTGATCAGCGTTCCGACGCCCGCCCAGATTTTATCGTCCTGGGTCCAGGGCTCGACCGTCTCAGCGATCATCGCTTTCGCTTCATCGTTCTCGGCTTCCGTCTTCGCCTGATTGAGAAAGTAGACCGCACCGACGGAGGCGATGCCGCGGTTCCGATCTCGATTGACGTCGGATAATTCCGCCGAGAGGATTTCGTGCCCGTGGAGAGCGCGTTTTTTCTGATCGGTATTCATTTCCAGCAGATACTGAATCGCTTTCGGAAGATCGTCGGACGGATCCAGCGATTTCAGTAGCTCGAGATTCGCCTCGCTGAGGAGATCGTTCAGATTCTGACGCGCGGCGATCTTTTCGTCCGAAGGAGAGGCAAGAACTCCCAACGCGGGGGACTGTCCTGCTTCGGATTTGATCAACGTTTCAATTTGAGCGTTAATCTGGGTGAGCTGTTCCTGAGGAATCTGCTCGATGAGCGCGCTTGTGGAACGTAAGTTGGAAGAGATCCATTGTTGTTCGTGAGTTTCGTATTTCTCATCGCTGATATGCTCGGGGTCAGCAATCGAACGGCTCAAGCGCAAGTCCCACTCGGAAAGTAAATACGGATCCCGATCGAGGTAGCGATTGATTTGTCCGATGGAGGGGATTTGCGTCGCTTGCCGAAAGTCGCCCGAGAGAGGCATCGAGAGGGCCATCGACTGTCCCACGCCGCCGACAATTCCCCCCAACTGTCCCACGGTACACAGCATCATGAACAACCAGAACCAGACGATCCAGTTCACTTTCGCGCGCGGTCCGGGGACGCGGTTGAGCGCAGTGAGAGTCGTTTCGCCGTGAGTAATGGCGTAACGGCCTAATTCGATCTGCACGAAGACCTTGATCAAACAGCCGAGCGTGATCAGCCAGAGAAGAGTCATCCCGGCCTGGGCACCGGTTTTCGTGGTGGCGATCAATTCGCCGGAACCGACGATGGCTCCCGCGATAATCAAGCCGGGGCCGAGTCTTTTAAGGATGCCGAAAAAATCGGTGGGGGCGGGGATGACTTCCGAATTGTCGACGGGGGCTGATTCTCCATCGCCGTGAATTTCCGGGACGGAGGAATCCTGGGGTTTCTCATTCATATCAGTGTCCTGTCGGCGTCGGGGTCTTTCATCTGGTTACGGTGAAAAAAACTGACGCCCGTGTGTGTGGAGGCTCTGGATGGCGACTGTACTGCCAGACGCAAGTGCAATCAAGAACTGATTTTGGGCATGATCGGGAGGATCGTGCCACTTATCACGATCAGAGAACGCGAACCCAGAAGAGAATCTTGATGTGGGAGCGAAAAGGATGGCTGAAATTTACCGGACAGGGGGATATAGTAGTAATAGAGAAGATCATCATAGAAAATAGACAGCATCCATCCCCATACTCCTCACCTTATCATGTTTGAATCACGCGTTCCCGACTCGCTCGATCTTGAATTTCAGGTTCCCTCGACGCATCGTCTTCGATTTACCAACGATATTTTCGCCGGAGATCAGGAAGTACTCGCTGATTTGCTGGAAACCTCTCCCGGTCGAACTCCCAAAGTCCAATTCTGGGTGGATGAGTGTGTCGCGCAAGCGAACCCCGATCTGAAAAGTAAAATCCGGAATTTTGCCCAACGCTACAAAGACTCCATCGAACTGGCGGGGAACGTCCAGTTCATTACCGGCGGAGAGGATGTCAAAAATGACATTCATGTGATGGAACGGATGCTCAAGGTTATCAACGCTCACGATCTCGATCGGAGAAGCTATATCATCGTCATCGGCGGGGGAGCCGTGCTGGATGCTGTCGGATTTGCCGCGGCGATCGCCCATCGCGGCATCCGCTTGATTCGCATCCCGACCACGACACTGGCGCAGGCCGATTCCGGAGTCGGTGTCAAAAACAGCGTGAACCTGTTTCACAAAAAGAATTGGGTGGGGACGTTCGCCGTTCCCTGGGCGGTGATTAACGACGCGAACTTACTGCGAACGCTTCCCGAACGCGATTTTCGTTGCGGCTTCAGCGAAGCCATCAAAGTCGCACTCCTCAAAGATGCGACGTTTTTCAACTGGCTCTGCGAACATGCAGGACAGATTCGCAATCGCGAGCCGGACGTCTGTTCGACGGCGATCCGGGAATCTTCCCGCTGGCACATTCGTCACATCACGGAAGGGGGAGACCCTTTTGAAGCGCTCGAAGCGCGTCCGCTCGACTTCGGACACTGGTCGGCTCACAAGCTGGAGGTCATGACGGACTTCGCCGTTAAACATGGTGAAGCGGTCGCGATGGGAGTCGGCATTGACTGTCTGTATTCCGCGCGAACCCTGGGACTGGATCGCAAACATGCCGTAGAGGCGATTCGAGCGCTGACCGAAATGGGGATCGCCATGTGGCATCCGCTGTTGGAAGAATCGACGACTCTGTTTGAGGGACTGGAAGAATTTCGCCAGCATCTGGGAGGTCGCCTGACGATCACGATGTTGAACGCTCCCGGAGAGCCCGTCAACGTACACGAAATCGATCAGATCGCTATGCAGGAGTCGATGGACGAACTGGCGGAAATGGTCTCTGCCACATCCGATCGAACCTGAGACCCGTTCAGGCGTGGACACCGCGACTCAGCCGCGCGAGATCGTGAATGAGTCCTTCCAGCCAGAGCGGAATGGGCATCATTTCCTGGATCTGCTGCTCGGCATCACGTAACCGATTGAGACGCTGGTGGTAGTTATCGACCAGAACGGTTTCAGTGACGTTTCGGCGCAGTCTCAACCGCAGGTCTTCTGAGATGACTTTTAGTAACCAGACAGCGGCCTGGCGTTGTGCGGTACTTTCTCCCGCCGACTCGATCCATCCCAGAATTTCGGGGACTAATTTCAACGGATTGACACGATCCTGTCCGAACGAACTTGCCACCAGTTCGGTCAGTTCTCGAAGTCGTCCCTGAGACAGTTCGCGTGCGTTCTCCAGACTCCCTTCCGACAGCCTCGCCAAGGCTTCGGCTTGTGACTCGTGTACTGCATAACCCAGCGACAGGATCAACGACACCAACTCCGAATGCGGGAGCGGCTGGAAGCGAACGAATTGACAGCGCGAGCGAATCGTGGGCAGTATCGCTTCGTCCCGGTCGGTGATCAGCACAATCAGCGATTTCGGCGGCGGCTCTTCGAGCGTTTTGAGCAGGGAATTCGCGGATTCACTTTGCATCAGATGCGCATCGTCGATCACAGCGATCTTGCGATCGGAGGCCATCGGCTTTAAGGAGAGTTCGTAACAGAGCCCCTCTCGTCCGCGATGATCGTCCGAGCCGACGAAGAGTTCGATTGGGATCGACTTCTTCCCTTCCGGACAACCGATTTCGTAATAATCGGGATGGCTTCCGGCCTGGAATCGCTTGCAGTTGGGACAATGGCCGCAGGCTTCGAGAGAACCGGTTTCCGGCGTCTGGCAAAACAACGCCTGTGCGAGCTTGCGAGCAAACATCTTTTTGCCCACTCCTGCTGGCCCCGACATCAGGTAAGCGTGGGAAAGACGCCCGCGTTCGCAGGCGCGTTTCATCTGATCGATAACTCGATCGTGGCCAAGCAGTGTGTCCCAATGACTCATGGCGTTCCTCCCCTATCGTCGGGATCATTCTCGGGAGACGGAAGCTCCGGAGTCGTCACCCAGGCGATGACATCGCCCGAGCCGACGTTCTTTCCGCGATGCTCGACGATTCCTCCCAGTTCACCGGAGACCTCGGACGATACCACGTATACTGTACCGGGCAGAATCAGTTCGACGAGATGATCGCCGACATCGACGACCTGTCCCTGTTCCACGAGCCAGTCACCGACCGTGATCCCCTCATCGCAATGCTCGATTTCGGGGACGCGTACAGGGATTGCCATCGGATCGTGATCCCGTTTTTTTCAAGAGCTGACGACAGGGGCGGATTGATGACGCCCCAAATAATCAGCCATTTCACCCGCATGATAACTGGATCGTACGAACGGCCCGCTCGCCACTAGACCGAAGCCCATGTTGCGTGTGAGATCGCCGATCTGGTCGAATTCTTCGGGAGGGATAAATCGTTCGACAGGGAGATGGTCGGGGGTCGGCTGTAAGTATTGGCCCAGGGTGAGCATTTCGACTCCCACGGCCCGCAGGTCGGCACAAACTTCGAGGACTTCGTCCAGCGTTTCCCCCAATCCCAGCATCAGGCCGCTTTTAGTGGCCATTTCGGGAGCTTCGTCTTTCACCTGTTTCAGCAGGTCCAGTGTGCGCTGGTATCTGGCGTTTCGGCGGACACGGTCGTAGAGGCGCGGGACGGTTTCGGTATTGTGGTTGAAGACATCGGGACGACTCTCCACCACGCGATGAACGGCGTCTCGGTTGCCCATGAAGTCCGGCACCAGAACTTCGACCGCCGCTCCGGTTCGTTCGCGGACAGCGACGACACAACGATAAAAGTGATCCGCTCCGCCATCGGGGAGATCGTCGCGGGTCACCGAGGTAATGACGACGTGTTCCAGGCCTAATCGTTCGGCCGCTTCAGCGACGCGTTCGGGCTCGTCAACTTCCACAACCTCGGTTTTTCCTTTGGGAACCGAGCAGAATCCGCAGGGACGGGTGCAGACGTTTCCGAGAATCATAAACGTCGCGGTCGAATGAGCCCAGCATTCCGAGCGGTTCGGACACTTCGCGCTGGAGCAGACTGTTTCCAATCCCAGGTCTTCGATGACGCTGGAGGTGAACTGCATCTCCGGACTCGGCATCGGTCGTTTCAACCACTTGGGCAACCGTCGCTTCGGCTTTTCGGGAGGGACATCGTAGAGAATATCAAGAGTAGACATGAACCTTCTTTTTTGTTCGAGTCAACAGAGGGTGGCCTGTGTACCAGTGCCTCGTTTCATAATGGAATGCTTCTGTGAGGTGACGGACGAGACTCTCCCGGACTCCGTTCATCGGCATGTGCTTCATACGATCCGCCGCCAGTGAACTGTGTCGGTCCTCGTCGTCGCCGGTTCCGCACATCCGCAGCAGATCGAGATTGGGCTGGACGTTCAGTGTTAAACCATAGTGGGTCACACCCGATTTGACCAGAATGCCGACGGCGCCGACCTGGCCGGTCCGTGAAAGTATTCTGGAATTTCGAACCTCGACGGCGACTTTCATGTCCTGACAGGCACGAGCCGCCGATTGTTCCAGGAGCGACCGGTACTCAACGACGCCCAGATCCAGACGTTCCAACGGCAATATCACAGAGACGCAGATTTGGCCGGGGAGATGAACCTGACTCCCCCCTCCTCGCGGAAGCCAATGAACGTCGATCAATCGTTTCGAGAGTTCTTCTCGTTCGATTTCGAAATCCGCGTAACTACCTTCGCGTCCCACTGTGATAACGGGGGGAGTTTCGTAAAGGAGTACAGTTCCGAGACGATCCTGTCGTCCCTGTATTTCATAAGCGATCCGATCCTGAAGTTCGATGGCCGAACGAAAGTCGACGACCCCGAGCGAATGAACCTCGAGCGAACTTTTGGCATGTTTCGGCCAAATCGAGGTTCCTGGGAATGACATGAATCAGATCCGATCGATAGATAAATATGCTTACTGGAAACCAGCAGACGGCTCAGTGCCCGTTCGCTGATGTTGTGCAATTTTAGCAGTCGAAGTGGAACACGACAATTGGCTCCTGCGGAAAAACGGGCAGATCATCTCCTGGTAACGAAGGAGGTGAGTCCACCCTATGGAAACATATCCAAATACACTATCATGGAAGAGCTTCCACAGACTGATATTGACCACTTATGGCCGCCGCCAAAAAAAATAAAAACAAGAAACAAGACGAGACCTCTTCCAGCGGTCGCATTTCGGTCACGCGCAATCGCAAAGCGCGTCATCATTATGAAATTCTGGATAAGCTGGAGTGCGGGCTGTCGCTTAAAGGGAGTGAAGTGAAGATGCTGCGTTCCGGGCAGTGCTCGATCGATGAAGCGTTCGCCCGGGTTCAGAACGGCGAAGTTTGGCTGTGTGATATGGATATTCCGGAGTATCCGCAAGCCAATCTGTTGAATCATGAGCCGAAGCGGGATCGCAAACTGTTGATGAAGAAACGCGAAATTGAGAAGTTCGCGGAGTCGGCTTCTCAGCAGGGGCTCACGCTGGTGCCCCTCGAAATTTATTTCATTCGCGGCAATGCCAAAGTTCTGCTTGCCATCGGTCGCGGTCGGAAATCCCACGACAAACGGGACAAAATCAAAAAGCAGGTCGATAAACGCGAAATGCGGGAAGCGAAACTCCGGGGAAGATAAAACCGATCGAACACTCTCTTTCCCAAGTCGATCCGTTTATTTCGAGACTTTAACCGTCGCTTTCTGTTCCCCAATGGCAATCACTTTTCCCTTCTCGGCGGGCAAATGCGATGCGCGCAGGAAGTGGACTACGAGTTGTGTTTGCGATTCTTCGCCATAGATCCAGGCCTCCGAGATATGACCGGCTGAGAAGGAAAGTTGTTTCTTTTGAGCGACTCCCACCGATCGTTTGACCTGAGACGGAGTCATCCCTTCGATCACATCGCCGCTGCGGATCGCTTCTTCAATCGGATCGGGGGGGAGTTTGGCGTAGGCGTCGGTGGTGATCCATTGGCCTGAATGCCGACGGTATCCGATGGAGGCGAAGGCGTCTTCGATTTCCTGTTCTCCGGGGGAGAGCTTCCACGCTTTTTCCAGAAGTTCGTAGGCTCGTTCTCGGTCTTCCAGAAGACTCACAGATTCACGTGCAGCCCGGACATAACCGACGGCGCCTTCTTTCTGCCAGGTTTTCAACCGCTCCTCAAGCCAGGTTTTCAACACCTCAATCGCTCGTTCTGGTTCATTCCGCTCACGATAAGCGGCTGATAATTGGACTGCTTCGTCTCGACCGGCGACATCCAGACGGGAAAATCTCCAATCCATCCATTTTTCGTCGTGCTCCCGTATCATCTCCCTTTCTTCAGGGACAGCATCTTTCAGTTCTTTCACAATCCGGTCGCCGTTCTCACCGGTCTGTAACGCACGATTCAGGATTTCCTGTGACAGCAAGGTCTTGTAAAAGATGCGCCAGAGCCGGTCCTGACGACTTTGATCGGACTCTCGGAATACTTTCTCCGGATCCTTCCAGTACGCCTCTTCCAGTTTCGGGAGGTTGACCTCCAACGGCTTCAGGGCCTGAGGAAATCTTTCCGCAATGTCACGTGCAAGTCGCAAGAGATTCTCGGAGGATAGATTTTGTTTCGTTTTGAGCTCTCGCCATTGCTGTTGGAAACGATCGTGTTCCCACATCTCCAGTGAGTCCTCCGATACGCCGAACGATTTCATGCGGCGAATCCATTCAATGAGATCCCGAGGTGTTTCGTCATTGCGATTGATGCGTTCCAACTGAAAGGAATGTTCGAAGGCCTGCGCGGCGATTTGAAACAGGTCGTCATCGTCGTAGAATTTCGCTTCCGCGGCGGTATAATCGGCCAGCTTGCGCCAGGCTTCAGGATCGCTCGATTTCATATCGACACTTCTTTGTCGATGGAGTTGTTCCTGACTGAATTCGGCGAGGACTCTCGTGACTCGAAAGACCGGTTTGTTATTCAACAGGTCAAAGTGGCCGTCCAATTTGATCATTTTGGACTGCCCCTTGAGCTTGGGAAATGAATCGGCATTGTTCAACAGGAATCGTAATTTACAATTCTTCATGTGGATTTCGTTGCCGGTGAGAGACTGAACACGCCCTCGAACTGAAAAGCGGATCTTATTTTCCGCAAACAAGGGCCATTTGGACTTTGTGTCGATTAATTCTCGGACGGAAAGCGTGCGTTGTTCCTGGACTGCTTCACCCGCTGTGGGGAAAAACAAAAGAGCAACACCCAAGACGAAGACGATCCGACGGAATTGACGATTCATGGCGTTTCCTCCTGAAGATCGATGAGATCGTCTGGTTGCAGACTTTGAGAGAGCACGAGCGATGCAAAGGGATCCTCCGTACTTTCCGAAATGGGATATCCATACATTTGTTCGAGCAACAGCGGTGTCCGCCACAGTTTGGCATGTTCTGACGAGAGAACGATCGTCCACTCGTGATCCCGGCTTTGTTTCTGTTGGAGATCCGATAATTCGACCGCCAGAAAGACTTCGCACTGATTGTCCTTCCAGTCGAGTTCTTCGAACCAAGCAACCGGCTCCTCCCAACGCATTTTCACCGTTTGATCGGGGAGATTAATGGGGGCCTCCAGCCAGTAAATCGGTTTTTCTTCAGTATTTTCGCGAATGATGGTGGCTTGTAGTAAATGCCAGCGGCCCGCGAATCGAGCGCGAAACAACTCATCCCATTTCCCCGCTGCGGACTCTTCCTTAAGTTCCTCAAGTCCCTGTGTCACTTCGATCAACGAATAGCTGGAGAGTTGATCGAGAATGGATAACTCTTCAGATAAATGGCGTAACGCGATGGCTGCGTCATCCTGTCGCCCGAGACGATCGGCCGCCAGGACACTCGCTTCGGCTGAGACTTGCGCGTCGTCCCATTCATTCGCGAGAAGATGTTCCCAGGCAGCAGTCGATTGCGTCAGAAAGATCTCCTCGTATTCACCACGAGATTTGCGCGACGAGAGCGCCCAGAATGTGAGAACCATCAAGAGCGCGATCATTCCCGCCAGTTGCAGGATACGCGTCCGTATTCGTCTCCCTTTCGGTTCATCGATCCAGACTCGGGGAGGGGTATCGTTCACCGGTTCCGCGAGGCGTTCGTCATCGGGAATATCCACGACTTGCAAATCAGGAGTTTTCGACGGAGAAGTCGCTTCCTGAGAATCCTCAACGGGATTCTGCCGGTTCAAGATGGCCGGTCGGGGATAGACATCCCGGGCCATCACATAAAGTTTTTCGTCGCATTCGGGACAGGAGATCGTCTGCGACGAGTCGGAACGCTCTCCCGTGATCTGATGACCGCAATAACAACGGATCGCATACACATCATGCGGCGAGGGATTCTCCGAAGCAGATGTTTTCTGTTTAGTGCGTTGTCTTACCATCGTCGCGGTTCCGAGGGATCAAACCCATTTGTTCATAATCAAAAATCATTATCACGGCTCAAAGATCTGAGGTCAAATCGCGACATTGCCAAGAAGGCGAATTTAGTCTTTCCTTTGAGACGGCGACTCGACACACTGAAGACGAGAGCCAGACGCTTTCAGATCAATGTTTTCATTACAAATCGTTGATTTTCTGCTTCCTGTTCCTGTTAGGTGAGACTTCCATGCGCTTCATGATATCCGGACTGTTGAGTCTGCTGTTCGTTTCTTGCTTATCGACCAGCTACGGGCAATCCCCCGTTGACAAAACAGTCAAGCTGGAAGAAATCTCGACGGAATTCGGACTCTGTGACGGACCGTCCTGGGACGGGCAGGGGAGTCTCTATATTCCGGATGTGAAAGGACAAAAGCTGTATCGCTACTGGCCCAAGCAGGACAAAATGCAGGTTTCTCTCCCTGAAGCGGGACGTATCAGCGCCACCTATTTCAACCACGGAAAACTCTATCTCTCCGACAACGGCAACAGTCGCCTCTGCTGGTTGCAGGACAAGAAGATGGTTCCGATCGTCGAGAACGACCCTCAGGCCAAGCCGCCGCAACGTCCCAATGATCTGGTGGTCGATAACCAGGGGGGCATTTATTACACACTCACCTCGACGAATCAGGTGATGTATGTTTCTCCAGAGGGGCAACAATCGGTCGCCGTGGCGGAGATCGCCACTCCGAACGGCATTATCCTTTCTCCCGATGAACGGACCCTGTATGTTTCTGCATACGTTCCAAAAGAAATTTACGCCTATCAGATTGCTGAACCGGGAAAAACTCAAAACCCACGACTGTTCGCCACAATGGACGATGGAGATGCGAAAGGGGCGGACGGAATGTGCATCGACCGGGCAGGGAATGTTTATTGTGCGGGAGCGGCGGATGTCTGGATCTGGTCCCCGTCTGGAACTCTGCTCGACAAAATCACACCTCCGACTCGTCCAATCAACTGTGCTTTCGGCGACTTCGACATGCAGTCGCTGTACATCACCTGTTTCGGCGGATTGTATCGCCAGCGTATGAAAATCACTGGGGATTCCGCCCAGCCGATCTCCCAAAGTACCGAAACGACGATCGAACCGAATTCGTCGCGTCCCTCGACGGTCATCACCGAAAGTGTTCGACCGACGTTGGATGTCGTCTACGCACAATACGGCGATCGCCGACTCCTCGCTGACATTTTCTCTCCTTCGCATCCCGAATCTGATCTTCCCGCAGTTGTGGTAGTTCACGGCGGCGGATGGTTGAAAGGGGACAAAACCAAATTTCGCGCACTCGCCATCGATCTCGCCAAGCGAGGTTATGTGACGATGGCGATTGAATATCGACTCGGTGGGGAAGCGAAGTTTCCCGCCGCAATCTACGACTGCAACGCAGCCGTTCGCTATTTACGCGCTCACGCCGACGAGTGGCATATCGATCCGTCAAAAATCGGGGCCGTCGGTGGGTCGGCGGGAGGTCATCTGGTCGGGTTAATGGCGACGGGACACGACCTCTCTGAACTGCAAGGAGCGGGAGGTCACCGCGAGGAGTCTTCGAAACTGCAGGCGGCGATCGTAATGGCCGGGCCGATGCAAATTTCCACTGGATCGGTCGCGGAGCGAGCGCGAACCAATCCGGAAAAAGCCAATGCGACTCATTGGATCGGTCCCATCGATCAATCTCGAAATCGCTACGAATTGGCGGATGCGTACCGACACATTTCATCCGACGACCCGCCGATTCTGTTTATGGTCGGAGAACATGACAATCCGGAACGCAATCAACCGTCCCGCGATCGGTTGGATCAAGTGGGAGTCGCGACAGGAGTCAAAGTCTACAAAGACGGCAAACACGGCTGCTGGAATCAATTACCGTGGTTCGATGAGATGGTGGCCGATATGGATCAGTTTTTCCGCGAGCACCTGAAATAACGGGATCACTCGTTGAAGATTCGCAAAGCGGCGATCAAGCCTTTCAGGGGCCAGTCCTCATCGAGAAGTTTCACGACGTCATCCTGAAGAAATCGAACCTGCTCGGATTGCTGACATTCGAGGACGGTTCTCAGGAAGACATCGAGTGTAATGTCCTCGTACTGACAGAATTGACACACGGCTGTGCGGAGGTCCTCGTATTTTTTGGCGTTCTCGGTGCGTAGAAACCGTAAGACAACCGGCTGCAGCAATTGCACAGCTTTCGAGTCGTGATAGAGATAGTCGTCCCCGCGGGAGTGGGAAGCAGTCCGATGAAACAGGTAGCTGGCGGTGGGCGACCATTCCCGCAGACGATCGAGTGCCGCCAGACCGACAGTCGGCACAGAGGTCCACGGCATCACCAGTTGTTCCAGGCGAAGGCGAAGCTCCCAATCGTCATTCACCAAAGAATCGCGAACGATCTTGACCAGGTTGTCGGGAATGGCTCCCGGAACCGCCGCCTCACAGGTAATGCTTAGCACCATTTCCCATCGAGTCTCGATCCATTCCGGTGCAACTGTCGATTCGCATTCCCGGACTTCCTGACGCAGCTTCTGAAAAGTCGCATTGCTTTTCGGGAGTCCCGCCAAGGCGTAAAACTCGACGGCCTGATACACCAGTTCTTTCCACTGATCGGGATGATCGTAGACCAGGGAATCCTTCAGATCGTCGAGGTCCTGCTCGATACGCTTCAGATTTTTCTGAGTGGACAGCAGATACCAGATCAGACGCGATAGACCGGGCAAACGCTCGTCGCCCGCTGACGCCAGTAACAATTCGCGACAGGAAGCTCGCAAAGCGGCTGCCGGAACGCGGTCGAGTTCATTCAGATAGACTTGAAAAACGCGACCAGTAAGGCCGTTCTTCTTAAGATACGATTCCAGAACTTCAAACGCCGGTGCGCCCGAGTCAATCTTTTTCAGCCAAAACAAGCGTAGTGCGGCGTCTTCGTCTCTGGGATCATTATGACAGAATGTTTCGAGTTGCTCGATTGACGACTTGATATCACCGTCGATGGCGGTCTGGTAAAGAACGCGGCTGTCCAACTGGGGGGCTGAGCCATGAGTTTCCCACTCTCGCTTATTATCCTTGCGGAAAGATGTTTCCGGAGCGGAAAACCAGTCTGATTCGTCGTCCGGATCCTCTGGAGAGTGCTCTTGTTGACGGCGGTATTCCTGCTCGTATTGGAGGCGGGCACGCAGACTTTCGTAGCTCTCGTTGAGTTTCCGAAATTCGGCGGGGTATTCCTCGGCGCGATAATATTTGATCAATCGGTGATACGAGCGTCGCAGGTCCCGTTCGGTGCAATCCTCCTGAACGCCAAACAGGTCGTGCAGATTCGCGGGCCAATCAGCAAGGTTTGACGGCAAGGGGGAATCACTCATTGAGAGTCTCCCCGGAAGAAGGATTCTCCGCTCGATCAGGGGGCGGTGAATCGGTTTCCAGAAGAGGAGGGGGCTTCAACGCTTGATCGGTGAGCGGCTCATTCGGGATGAGTGGACGCAAGATCGTGCCTTTCGGAACGGGGCGTTTTTTCTGAAGCTCCATTCCGTCGTAGGTCACGTAAACTTCCGGCTGAAATAGTTGCACGAGATCCATCGCGGTTTGAAACTCAGAAAACTCTGATTGACGCATTGTATAGAGACGAGTTTGTTCCCGGTTGGGATGCTTTGAAAGAGCCGTCATTTCGCCGAGATACTGCTCCTTATCAAAGACGATGTAGAGGAGTCCCGATTGCTTGACGATTTTGAACTGCGTGAAACCATGTCGCGCGAATTCGTCGTCTTTCAATTTTGCCAGACTGTCAACTTGTTCCTGCTGCTGTTGTTCTTCGAGCGGTTCCTGGTCGAAAACAGGAGGCGAGCTGTGGGGAGGTTGGACTTGAAGCGATTCGAGGATTTCTCGCATTTGTTCCGGGTCAAAGTCGGTCGGTCGCTCGATCGTCGGAGGTCGAGTGTATTGAGCGGTGTCCGTGGAATGGTCGTACCTGCTGATGACGGAGATGCCGCGGATCACAAAGAAAACGACCAGCGCAATGACCCACCCCGAATTCCCCCCGGAGGAGTCGTTCTGACCGGAGGCGGAGCCGAGCTTCACTAATTTGTTGGTCGTCTTGGGAGGATTTTCCAGACGTCTCACCCAACGAGGATCGATCGCCAGGAGTTCCGGAACTCTTTCACGCAATTCTCGAACGATCCGTTTCCACTGCGGTGGTTCGTAATTATGAGACTGTTCGTACTCGCGACGAATCGCGGCTCTTCGGTGCGGCTCTTCACAAATCTGCCCCCTCAGAAAGTACGCCAAAGATTCCGCTTCGGGGGACAATTGTTCGAGAGAGTTGTCTGTATGATCGAGTACGGGTCTCAGTTGACTGAGCAATTGGTTGAGGACGGGGAAATGTTCGGCGTCCTGATATAACTTCCGATAGCGAGCTTTTCTCTCCTCGATATTGAGATCGAAGAATTCCTCGCGAAAGCGGACTAAATCCTCGCGAAGTAATCTCTCACAGGCATGCCATTTCGCGATCGACGAAAGATCCTGATTCAGATATCCCTGGAGCGCGGACGCTTCGTAAAAGCCGGGATGAAACTGGACATCCTCCAGACGACGGAGAAGAGTTTGTTGCCGAGTCTTCTCGTCTGTCTCATCCTTCAGGTCGAGCGTTCTTTCCACCCAGACATCGAGTAGCGGAGCGGTCTCGAAGCGATCACCAGTCATCCGTCTGCTCCGATTGGGGATCGTTGTCGTCTTCCTCGGAAAAATCGAACAGATTCACGAAGTTCTCCAGCGCCTCGCGGTGTCGGGCAATCAATTCCTCGTCCTGGAGTTCGATTGCTTCTTCGAACCCCTTCAACATCAAATCGAGTTGTTCCCGTTCTCCCCAGGGGAGTTCGCTGTAGAGTCGCTCCGAACGTTTGAGAAGATAGCGATTGGCGCTCTCTTCACGAGGATGTTTTTTAAGGTTCTCCATCGATCGAATCGCGTCGTCGATCTGTCGCTGCGACATTCCGCGGGCATAGCGGGTGACGACGTGCTGGAATTTCTCTTTCGTTTCCAGAACCATCGCCTCGACCTCCAGGACGCCGTTCAGATCGTACGTAAATCGAATTTCGATTTCCTGTCCCGCAGGGCCGCGGGGGATGTTCTTGACCTGAAATTCTCCCAGAAATAAATTCTGATCGGTCTTTCGATGCTCTCCTTGATAGATGGCGACTTTGACTTCGGTCTGATTGGGATGCAACGTCTGAACGGTTTGGGCCCGGCTGACCGGGATCGTGGTGTTGCGGTTGATGATCGGCATGAAGTAGCCGGAGCGATATTCTCCCGCCATTTCACGCGTGGTCTCGACTCCCAGCGTGAATGGGGCCACATCCGTCACCACCATCTCTTCCACATGTTCGTTGCGATCGATGAGTCCTGCCTGCACTGCGGCTCCCAACGCGACGACCTCATCGGGATTGATACGGCGGAGCGGTTCTTTCCCGAAGATCTCCACAATTCGTTCCACAATCGTCGGCATCCGGGTCGCTCCCCCCACGAGGATGACCTCATCGACTTCTGAGCGTTTCAGTCCGGCGTCGCCGAGCGCTTTTCGTAACGGGAGATCGGCGCGTCCAATCAAATGGCTCGTCCATTTTTTGAATTGTTCTCGGTTGACTTCGATCGTTTCCGCGTCGTCCAGAAAGTGCCCCCGGGCATCGGGAAAACGTAAAGAGGCAACATCCCGTGAACTGAGTTGTCGCTTCAGACGCTCGCATTCTCGACGCAAGCGCGACAACCGCTCCGGTTCCTTCATCTCGACGTGCTCGTAAACCATCCCCTTCGACTCGAGCACTCGCGCAGCGATCGTGGAGGTGAAATCCTCTCCGCCAAGGAATGTTTCTCCCGCCGACGAACGAATCTCCAGAACATCATCGAGCTGATCGACAATCGAGACGTCAAACGTGCCGCCTCCCAAGTCGTAAACCAGCAGGAGGCGTTCCTGATCCTGTTCTCGTAATCCGTAGGCCAGCGCCGCAGCGGTCGGCTCGTTAACGATTCGAGCGACCTTCAACCCGGCAATTTCGCCGGCCCGGATGGTGTCGGTTCGTTGATGTTCGTTGAAGTAGGCAGGGACCGTAATCACGGCGGACTCGACCGATTCACCCAGGTATTGTTCGGCCTCTTCTTTTAAGGTTTTGAGGACTAAGGCGGAAAGCTCGACCGCGGTGAAGGCTTTGTTGTCGATGGTCCACTTCCACTCGGTTCCCATTTGTCGCTTGAACATCGAGACACAACGCTCGGGAGCAGTCACCATGAATTCCTGAGCCGTTCTTCCGACCAGCAATTCACCGGCATTATCGAGACCGACGACGGACGGTGTTAGATATTCTCCCAGCGAATTCGGAATGAGCTCCGGGCCGGTTTCCTTGAGACAGGCGACCAGTGAATGAGTGGTTCCCAGATCGATTCCAACGATCATTGCTACGAGCCTTCGCGAGAGGTATGAGCTGCTTCTTCAAATCTAAGTCGTCGAGAAAACGATGGCAACGACTTCTCGGTCGCTGTGGCAATTTTCACCGCGATCCATTTAATCAGGAAATGCCGATATGAGGTGCTGGATTTCAGGTTCTGGTTGTGTTTCAGGCCACATGATGCCGACGATGTCGTAACGGACCGCACGATCGAGCAGATCCCGTTCTTTGAGGTAAACCTGGGCGGTTTTCAGAATCTGCCGCTGTTTCGAGACATCGACCGCTTCCAGAGGATGCCCTTTGCGGCTGGAACGGCGAGTTTTTACTTCCACAAAAACGATGGTCTCGCCCTCAAGAGCAATGACATCGATCTCACCCGTATGGTTCTCGTAATTTCGAGCGACGATCCGATATCCCCGCCGTTTCAAATAGCGAACGGCGGCACGTTCTCCCGCAGAACCGAAAAGTCGATTGAACCAACGCGGCATCAGACAATCTCCCGTGCAGACAGGGGAGAGGCAGTCTGTACTTCAGCGAATGATTGGAATGTTTCAGGCGTCTTTGGATTTGGCGCGACGTTCGGCCAGACGCGTCGCTTTACCCACGCGATCGCGCAGGTAGTAAAGTTTTGCACGACGGACTTTACCGTGGCGTTTGATATCGATCTGCGAGACTTTCGGCGAATGAACCGGGAAAGTCCGTTCCACACCTTCTCCCGCCACAATACGGCGGACGGTAAAGTTCTCGTTGATCCCTTCACCCCGCATGGCGATCACCACGCCGGAGAAGACCTGGACGCGTTCTTTGTTGCCTTCCTGAATCAGAGTGTGCACATCGACAGTGTCACCCACTTCAAACTCGGGTTTATCGTCTCGCAGGCTGGATTGAGCGGCAAGATCGAGAATTTCTTTCTGATTCATGGTAAGCCTCTGGGGTCTCAAAGTTTCCGTCAAGACAATAAGTATGGCAGATTTCGCGAGAACGTCAACTCTGCGAACAACCGAAATTCTCGCGAAACGACAAAGGAAGCCACAGTTAATCCGTGGCTCTGTTCTCTTCCTCTTCCAGCAAATCGGATCGAAGCTCTCGCGTCCGTTTCAGGGACTGTTCTTTTCGCCATTCCTCGATTTTCCCATGATCGCCGGAGAGGAGGATTTCCGGAACCTCCATCCCGCGGAAGACCCGGGGACGGGTGTACTGAGGATATTCGAGGAGACCGCTGTGGGAGAAGGAGTCGTACTTGTGACTGGTTTCATCTCCCAAAACGCCGGGAACGAGGCGAATCACTGTGTCGATTACCAACATTGCTGGAACTTCCCCGCCGTTACAAATGAAATCTCCAGCGGAGATTTCCATGGGCTGAAGCCCTTGGCGAATTCGGTCGTCAAACCCCTCATAGCGACCGCATAACATCACTAGCCGAGGTTTTTCGGCGAGTTCTTCGACCAGTTTCTGATCCAGAGTGCGCCCCTGAGGGGTCAGCATAATCAGTTGGCCGGGGGTGTCCGCCTGTTGTTGGACATGCTCCACGCATTGATATACCGGATCGCAGGCGATGAGCATTCCCGGTCCGCCTCCGAACGGTTTGTCGTCGACGGATCGATGCTTGTCGGTCGTCCATTCCCGGAAGTCCCACAGATTGACATCCACCAGGCCCGCTTCAATCGCTTTATTGAGCAGGCTTTGGTCGAGATAGCTATCGAACAAAGCGGGGAAGAGGGTGAGGACGTCAAATCGCATACTGTGATCTCCGTCCTTTCCGACATCCTCAATCGCCCGAAAGTTCCCGGACGATTACTCGCCTGATTCTTCCTTCGACTCTTCTTCAGCCGGCGCTTCGGCAGAGGCTTCTGCATCCGCAGGAGCTTCCGCTGACTCTTCGGCGGGGGCTTCTGCTTCCGGCGGTGCTTCCGGTTCGGGTTGTTTCGGAGCCTGCATCTTGGGGGGTTCTTTGGTGGCGCCGAACTTATTGTCTTTGACCTTTTTGATGAGGGTCTTGACGTTTTCGCTCGGTTGAGCTCCCACCGACATCCAGTAGTCGATGCGTTCCATGTTCAGCGTCACGCGCTCTGACTTTTCGCGAACGCAGGTATCGTACGTTCCTACTTCTTCGATCGCTTTTCCATCACGCGGTTTGCGCGAGTCCATCACACAAATGCGGTAAAACGGACGATGCTTACGTCCCATTCTCTTCATACGAATCCGAACTGCCACGTTATCTCCTCTTTCGTAAAGTTGGCTTTCACCGGGAAAGCCGTTGGTCGAAATGCTGAGTCGGCCCGGTACGCCGGCTTCAGCGTCTGTTTTTCTTGCGTTGTTTGCGGGCTTGTTTGCGTTTCTTTTTCTTCTCTTCCCGCAATTTCAGCTTATCTTTTGTCCCCAGCTTGGAACGTTGTTTCTGTTCGGCGATCTGAGCTCCTTCGTTGAAGAGGCCACCGTCCGCCATCTGCTTCATCATCTGCATCCGGCCCCGCATTCCCATGCCGGCCATGTTTTTCATGACCCCAGCCATGCTGGCGAAGTCCTTCAGCAGCTTATTCACATCCGAAGGATCGACTCCCGAACCGTGGGCGATTCGATTCCGCCGGGAACGGTCGATCAATTCGGGATTGTTCCGTTCATCGAGGGTCATCCCGTTGATGATTCCTTCGATACGGGACATATCCCCTTCTGCATCAATATCGGGATTCTGATCCATCAGCCCCCCGAGGCCGGGAATCATGCCCATGATATCTTTCATGGACCCCAGTTTTTTAATCTGTCGCATCTGATCGCGGAAGTCTTCGAGGGTAAATTTCCCCTTCCGCATCTTTTCCTGCTGTTTCTCCATCTCCTCGGCGTCGAACTCTTCCTGGGCCTTTTCAACGAGCGATAGCACATCGCCCATCCCCAGAATTCGTCCGGCCATCCGATCGGGATGGAACGGCTCCAGCTTGTCGAGTTGTTCGCCGACACCGATAAATTTGATCGGCACGCCCGTGACGGCTTTGACGGAAATCGCGGCACCGCCGCGGGTGTCCCCGTCCAGTTTAGTGAGGATAACGCCGTCCAGTTCGAGTTCGTCGTTGAACGATTTCGCGGAATTGACGGCATCCTGTCCGGTCATCGAGTCACAAACGAGCAATGCCTGGTCCGGCGTGCATTTGTTGTCGATCTGCTTCAATTCGGCCATCAGTTCGTCATCGACGTGGAGACGACCGGCGGTATCGAGTATGACGACGTCGTGATCCTGCTTTTTGCGGGCCTGTTTGACGGCGTTCGAGCAGACTTTGACGGGATTCGAGCCTTCAATCGGCTCGCTGTAAACGTCCACTCCAAGTTGCTCACCGATCACTTTGAGCTGATCGACGGCGGCGGGACGTTGCAGGTCGGCAGCGACGAGCAGAGGCTGATGCCCTTTGTCTTTGAGCATCCGGGCCAGTTTACCGCAGGTGGTCGTCTTACCCGACCCCTGCAAACCACACATCATGATGACGGAGACACCGTCGCGGCGAATATTCAGCGAATGATCGACCGGCCCCATAAAGTCGATGAGGGCTTCGTTGACCACGCCGACGATCTGTTCTTCAGGTCGCAACGACTTCAGAACCCGTTCTCCGACGGCTTCTTCAGTCACTCTTTTCATGAAGTCCTGGACGACTTCGTAGTTGACGTCCGCTTCGAGCAAGGCTTGCCGGACTTCGCGCATTCCGTCCCGGATGTTCGCCTCGGTCAGTTTTCCCTGACCACGAAAGGCGGACAACGCGTTGCCCAGATTTTCGGTAATGCCTTCAAACATAGTAGATCATTGGAGTTGGAGGATCGCGCAGACCGTTTTTTGCGATTCGACCTGGGGTGTCCCAAAGCAATACAATGACCGGTCTTGGGACGAATCGTCGAGTATAGAAAACCAGATTGTGAATGACAACCGACCGGGACCCGTGTTTTGGCGCACAATCTTATAGATCGATCAGACATCCGAGGCCTCCGTCGATCGATCATTTCAGGGCTTTTCAGGTTGTCACATTCGAGTGTCCCAGCAAGCTTCTCTGACTCGCATTTTATTGACGAAATCGTATACACTGAGGAACTTCCCGGAAGCAGGACCGCGAGCCAAAAAGGCTCGGGTGGTGTCCGGCCTCTTCCTAGTCACTGATTCATCTATTTTACGCATACACAACAACTATGAGCGATACACGGAATCTGTTTAATAAAGTCTGGGACTTACACACGGTCAGCGAACTTCCGAATGGGCAGACGCAATTATTTATCGGCCTGCACATGATTCATGAAGTGACCAGCCCCCAGGCGTTCGAAATGCTGCGGGATCGGGGTCTTCCGGTGATGTATCCGGACCGGACCATCGCCACCGTCGATCATATTGTCCCCACCACCAGCCAGATCCGCCCCTTCGAGGACACTCTCGCGGAAGGGATGATGTCCGCGATCGAGAAAAATTGTGCCGAGTTTGGTGTCCGTCTGCTCGATATTGATGATTCGCGACAGGGGATTGTCCATGTGGTCGGTCCCGAACAGGGGCTCACGCAACCCGGCATGACGATTGTCTGCGGCGATAGCCATACCTCGACGCATGGAGCATTCGGCAGCATCGCGATCGGCATCGGAACCAGCAACGTCGCCCAGGTGCTCGCAACCCAGACGATGTATTTAAATCGTCCCAAGGTCCGACGGATCGTCGTTAACGGTCAATTGAAGCCCGGCGTGTTCGCCAAGGACGTCATTCTGCACATCATTCGCAAGCTGGGAGTGCAGGGGGGAGTTGGCTATGCCTACGAATATGCCGGCGAAGTATTCGACAACATGACCATGGAAGAACGGATGACGGTCTGCAACATGTCGATTGAAGGGGGCGCTCGTTGCGGCTACATCAATCCGGATCAGACAACCGTCGATTACCTCAAGGGACGTCCCTTCGCTCCCCAAGGCGAGGAATTCGAGAAAGCCGCCGCATGGTGGCTGAGCCTGGCTTCAACAGACGACTCCGAATTCGACGACGTCGTCGAGTTCGACGCCGCCGATATCGAACCGACGGTCACCTGGGGGATTAATCCCGCTCAGTCAGTCGGCGTGAGTGAGAACATCCCGTCGCCTGAAGAGTTCGACGACAATGCCCAGGCGGGCATCGCCGAGGCGCTGGAGTTTATGGACCTGACATCGGGGGATCCGATGAAAGGTCAGAAGATCGATGTTGCATTTATCGGCTCCTGCACCAACGGGCGTATTTCCGACTTGCGTCAGGCGGCGGAGATTGCCAAAGGTCGTCACGTCGCCGAAGGGGTCCGGGCCATCGTCGTTCCGGGATCTCAAATTGTTCGCAAACAGGCAATGGAAGAAGGACTCGACAAAATCTTTGAAGAGGCCGGCTTCGAATGGCGGGAAGCGGGCTGTTCGATGTGTCTGGCGATGAATCCCGACAAATTGCAAGGCCGGGAAATCTGTGCCTCGTCGAGCAACCGCAACTTCAAAGGACGACAGGGAAGCCCGACCGGTCGCACGTTGTTGATGTCACCGGCGATGGTGGCGGCTGCTGCGGTGAATGGTTGTGTGACCGATGTGAGAGAGATGTTGGAACCTGCAGCGGTTTAACTTTTGTCACTACAGAATAACTGCTTATTTTACCTATCAAACCCATCGACAGACGATATGAACGAAATCAAACAAATCACCGGCACTGCCGTTCCACTGTTCCTCGACGATATCGATACCGACCGCATCATCCCCGCACGCTACTTGCGTTGTGTCACATTTGACGGACTGGGCGAACATGCTTTTGAAGACGACCGTCAGCAGGATCCCAATCATCCGTTCGATAAAGAGGTATACCAGGATGCCAAGGTGCTGATTTCCGGTCGAAACTTCGGCTGTGGTTCTTCGCGAGAACACGCTCCGCAAGCACTGATGCGGTGGGGAATCGATGCCGTCGTGGCGGAATCGTTCGCGGAAATTTTCTTCGGGAACTGCACGTCGCTCGGAATTCCCGCGGTCACCTGTTCGCGAGACGATTTGAAAGCCATGTCCGCGGCGGTTCAAGCCGATCCAACCGTGAGTGTCTCCGTTGATATCGAAGCCTTGAAAGTGACGGTCGGCGATCAGGAATATGACTGTCAGATTCCTGAATCGGCACGAAACTCACTCACCAGCGGACGCTGGGACTTTCTCGGTTTGTTACTGGAAAAGAAAGACGATATCCAGAAGACCGCCGGCGAGATCCCGTATCTCAATAGTTTCTCCAGCTAGAGTCGATATCTTTGCCTACCGACGAGACGAAACGAGTGGATCGCATGAGCGACGAAAGCCGTCCCACCGGAAATCGACGGGAGTTTCTCACGGGGCGTGCGGTTCGTAAAGAGGTGGAGTGGGTCGGAGAGCAGATCGCCGACGAAATACTCGAAAATGCCGATTCGCTGCCTCCCGCCGCGGGTCCGAGCGTGCGTCTCGGGACGACCGCCATGGCAGCGGACTTCGTCATCATGATGAATCCCGGCCCCGCCGAACAGGTGATGAACGCGTCGGATGTTCTGGAAGAAGTGCATCAGCTCGAACAGGAGATGACGGTCTACAAGTCGGACGGCGAACTGTTTCAGTTGAATCAGTCCGCGGAACCGAAGATCGCTCAGGAAGTCTCGCCACGCCTGTTCGAGGTCGTGCGAGACGCTTTGGAGGTTGCTCACAAAACAGAGGGAGCCTACGACCCAACCTCCGGGCCACTGATCGATCTCTGGCGGCTTGCGCGACGGGAGAATCGCGTCCCTACCGACCAGGAAATCAACGACTGTCTGAAACATTGCGGGCATCACCATGTCTCGCTGGATGCTGAGTCAACGACAGTCGCGTTTCACGTCCCGCATCTCCAACTGAATCTGGGTGGAATCGGCAAGGGGTTTGCGCTGGATGTCCTGGGAGAAGGATTGCTGGAGCGGGAAGAAACAAACTGGATGATGCACGGAGGCAAAAGCAGTCTACTGGCTCACGGGAGCCATCATTCGCTGGAAGGGTGGCCGGTTGGCGTTCGCAATCCATTGTTCCCGAAGGAGCGGCTGGCCACGATACTGCTCCGCAATCAGGGAATGTCCACTTCGGGAGCGGGAGTGCAGTTTTTTCGCCACGAAGGGAAACGATACGGGCACATTCTGGACCCGCGAACCGGAATTCCGGCAGAAAATGTTCTGTCTGTAACGGTTTTGGCACCCTCCGCAGCGGTTGCCGACGCACTTTCGACGGCGTTTTTTGTCATGGGACTCGAAAAAACGCGTGAATATTGCGATAATTTTCCAGACATTGGAGTGTTACTGATTCCCCCCCCGAAACAGGGCCGACGATTACAAGTTCACACTTTTAATCTCCCCGATCAGACACTCTTCCTCAGTGATCATAGCGAACAAATCGACGAAACTCTTTGAGTCCTGTTTGCTGACTCACGACACACCAACCCGAGAAACACCCAGCCCACACACGAGGTATCACTGTGCGAGCTCCTTACCGCATCCCCACAATCGCCATTTTGCTGATCGTTCTGCTGCGTCTGTCGATCGGCTGGCAATTTTTATACGAGGGGTTATGGAAACTCGATTCCATGTCGACGACCACCCCTTGGACGGCAGCCGGGTTCCTCAATAACGCTCAAGGCCCTTTCCGGGAACAGTTTCGCCAAATGACCGGCGACCCCAACGAACTCAATTGGGTCGATTACGAGAAAATGGAAGCGAAATGGAATGGCTGGGCAGAACGCTTCAAGCGCCACTATGGTTTGAACGAAAAACAAATTGCTGAACTCGATGAATTACTCGTCGGTCCGGAGAGGAAAAATTCGCGTCAATTCAAAATGCCCGAAGGAATTTCTCTCGATAAAACCACTTTCGAGTATGACGAAGAAAAACAAATCTTGAGCTTTCCCGCCTGGGAACCTCCGACGCCTACCGACTTCGCCCGTCTTTTTCAGCAGTTACCCGACGAACCGGAAAACATGTCGCCGGAAGAGATGAAGTTATTTGATGAGTTGGAGCGATTACAGGATCTGGCGGTTCGGCTGAGCTACAAACAGAAACTGGCCGGTATGCTCAAAGGAGACCCCGGAGTCACGGGAGTGGTCTTCATTCAGGAAGAAGAGACGGGAGACCGCCGATTTGAGATGCGACCACAAACGCAGGACGATGAAAATATCGTCAAGGTCGGCGATAAGGAAGTTTATCTGGAAATGCTGGCGGACTATGACAATAAACTGAAAACCGCCGATCAGGATTTCGAATTCGATCATCTACAAACGCTCTGGGGAAAAATCCAGGAGCAGAAAAACACACTGGTCGGCCCTGTCAAGGATCTCGAAAAAGAGCTCAAGGAAGATGCTCGCAAACTGCTCACTTACGAACAAATTGCCCGCGGTCCGGTCCCCGTCGAACGTACTAAGATTAACCAAGTCAATCAGCTCACCATCTGGTCGTTGCTGATTCTGGGAGTCTGCCTGATCGCCGGTTTCGCAACACGGATTGCCGCTGTCGCGGGAGCCGGCATGTTGATGTCCTTTTATCTGGTCTGGCCTCCGTGGCCGGGAGTTCCCGAGGCTCCTGGTCCGGAACACGCTCTCTGGGTGAACAAAAACTCGATCGAAGCCGTGGCGTTACTGGCGATTGCGTTGTTGCCGACGGGACGCTGGTTCGGGGTGGATGCATTGCTGGGGGCGTTGTTCTGGCGAAAGAAAAAATGATCTTTCGGCCAGTTATGCTATAATAATTAGACATTTATTGATTCATCATTCAATCATCACGACGCACCGTCGTCACACATCAAGGAGATTTCTCCCATGAAACTGACACCCGAGCAAATTCAGATCGGTAAAGACAATTTCCACGAAGCGGTCGGCTATACACGGCGAGATTTCTTCAAGGGAGCCGCCGCCGCGACGACCGGTCTCGGAGCGATGTATTTCGGCTACGAAAACCTGGAAGGGGAACCGGTCCGGGTCGGTTTTATCGGAACCGGCGACGAAGGCAACATTCTGCTGAATGAACACCCTCCCGAATACATGAACATCGTGGCGGTCGCCGATCTCCGTGAACCGAATCTGGAAAGAGCCTTCCAGGGAGACGGCAACGACGTCCGCCAGGGCCTGATCCGCAAACTGGGTGAGGAAAAGGCGAAAACCATCAAAAGGTTCAAGACGCACAAAGACCTCATCGCCGCTAAAGACGAACTCGGGCTCGAAGCCGTCGTCATCGCGGTTCCGCTGAGTCAACACGCCCCGATTGCCATGGATGCTTTGGACGCAGGCTTGCATGTGCTGACTGAAAAACTGATGGCGCACAACATCACCGAATGCAAGAACATGATTCGGAAAGCTACAGAAAAGAAGCGTCTGCTCGCCGTCGGTCACCAGCGCCATTACAGCGTGCTCTACGATAACGCCAACGAACTCGTCAAAACCGGGGTGTTAGGCGATATCAAGTACATCCGCGCTCAATGGCATCGAAATAATAGTTTCCCGCTCTCCGACAGTTGGCGGAAACCGCTCATCAAAGAAGATAATGATACGCTCAAATCAATTCTGGCGGAGAACGGCGTCGATGTTTCCGGTTTGAAAAAGACCGAAGATATTCGAGCCAAATACGTCGAAATGATGGACGAAAAGGCTAAAGAATTCGGCTATGAAGACTTCGATCAGCTTGTGAACTGGCGACTCTTCAACGAAACCGGTGGCGGCCTGATGGCGGAACTCGGTTCTCACCAAATGGACGCGGCCAGTATCTTTTTGGGGAAAGTTCATCCGCTAGCGGTTTCCGGATTCGGCGGCAAGAACTTCTACGGGATTCCCGGCGTCGGTCCGAAAGATAAATGGGACGACGATCGCGAAATCGACGACCAGATTTTCGTCACCTTCGAGTTCCCCGGTAAAACCTACGATCCGTCGGATGATGCCCACTCCCGCGACAAATGCGTGGTGACCTATTCCTCAATCAACACCAATAAATCGGAGCCTTACGGGGAACTGGTGTACGGAACTCGCGGGACTCTGTGGATGAAGACCGAAAAAGAAGCCCTGCTTTACAAAGAAGAAGGGCGCGGCTCCACCGGAGGCGGTCCCGATCAACGTTTGTGGGTCGTCAATACCGAAGGAGCTTCCGCTGCTCCCGTCCTGGATGCTTACGAAACGACGGCTCCCTCGGCGGCGGCTACGGAAGCCTCGTCATCAATGGGTGAAAAAATCAGCCGTGGTTATACGGAAGAGATGGAGCATTTCTGCTACTGCATCCGTAACAACAGCCCGATGGAAGAACTGCGCTGTAACGGTGTCGTTGCCATGGCGGATGCCATCATGGCCCTCACCGCAAATCTCGCGATGAAGCACAATCGTCGTATCGAGTTCAAGGATAAATGGTTCGATCCGAACAGCGAAGCCGTCCCCGAAGAGGACATCGAGAAACTGGTCAAACAATTCCCGCAAGGTGGCTGGGACGATCTGACCTGAATTTGAACGACTTTATCATTTTCAAACTGCGTGTATTGCGGTGCGGTACACGCAGTTTTTTTCTGACACCCACGCGGTACGCAAGAGAGACTTATGGGACGCTGGCCCGACGATCGTCGCTCCAACATGACGACCTTGCTGTTGATCTTTGTATTAACGCCCGTGCTCTGCTATCTCGCGTGGTGGTTTATTCGCGGCTGATCCCGTCTTCCTGATACTCTGTAGAAAGCATCTATTGTGGCTCCGTCTGGTAAAGCTGGTCTGTTTCTGATTTTCGTCACTGTCTTCATTGACCTCCTCGGATTCGGAATCGTCCTGCCGTTGTTACCACGCTATGGAGAATCTTTTGAAGCCGGGAAGTGGGAACTCGGCCTCCTGATGGCGTCCTTTTCCGCGATGCAATTTCTCTTTGCTCCCGTGTGGGGACGAATTTCCGACCGGGTCGGACGGCGACCGATTCTTATCCTGGGACTCGCGGGATCGACCGTCTCGTATGGCCTGTTCGGCTATGCGACCTCTCTCGGTGTGGACGGCTCGATGCTCGGACTTTCCGCATTGGTCTGGCTATTTATTACACGTATCGGAGCGGGAATCGCGGGAGCGACGATTCCAACGGCCCAAGCTTATATCGCCGATGTGACAGGACCGGAAGAACGGGCGAAAGGGATGGCACTCATTGGTGCGGCGTTCGGAATCGGCTTCACCTTTGGACCGCTGCTGGGGGCTTTCTTCGTCAGCGATATTCAGGGAGCGGCCCCGAGTTCTGCTCCCGGCTACGTCGCCTCTGTGCTTTCCGGTTGCGCACTTCTCTTTGCGATCGCGAAACTGCCTGAATCGCTGAATCCGGATTCTAAACCAGCCAAACGTCACTGGCTGGATGTTGGAAGTTTTCGAACCGCCATTGCCCATCCTCACGTCGGTATGATTCTCGCGACCATCTTCATCACGACCTTCGCCTTCGGTCAATTCGAGTCCACGCTGGCCTTGTTGACCAAGGAATTGAGAATGTCGCAGCAGGAAAACTTCTATGTGTTTGCCTATATCGGTTTGATCCTGACCCTTAGCCAAGGATTTCTGGTGCGGCGACTCGCTCCCAAAGTGGGAGATTATAAGATGTCTCTCGCCGGTGTTTCGTTGATGGTCGCGGGGCTCTTGGCGGTCGGGTGGGTGGCACTCGACGGAACCACGAACAAACTTTATACACTTGTCCCGCTATGCGTTGTCGGTTACGCGGCGACCACTCCCTCGCTGCAATCGATGCTATCTTTGTCGAGTCTCGACTCCGAGCAGGGAGGGATCCTGGGGCTCGGTCAGAGCATCTCGGCGTTGGCGCGCATTCTGGGACCGGTCGCCGGAGTCGTGCTGTTTAACGAAGGAAAAACGCCCGCGAATCCCTACTGGTTCGGAGCGGGATTGATGGGAGTCGGATTACTGGCGGTGCTGCTGCTCAAGAATGCCGGTTTTCGTCCAGATACGAAGGCCAGTGAGGAACCCGCACCGAACGCAGGGCAAGAGGCTTAATCAATTCGTTGTCGACTCAAATTGATCGAGCAGCGAGTCGGCATTGGCCAGGATGTCTCGAATCTGTTGGTGACTCGGGCCGTTCACATCGAAGTCATAACGCTTCCAGACCGTGGTGTCGTGGTAGAGAATGACGCTGACCGGAATGGTTTCTTCAACGCCCAACTGGTCCGTTCCGATGGCGGCGGGGGAGATTCCGACCGGCATTTCGATGCGTCCGTTGTATTGGAATGTCTGCACGAGCGGGATATCCCGACGGGGCAAATCGGTCAAATAAACCGCGAACGCCCGCAATCCACGTTCCCGATGTTTCTCAACGAGTCGATCGACGTTCCGCAGCAAAACTCTCTGGGACGGTTTCAATTCCCGCAGCACGATCATCACGACCGGTCGCGAGCCGTTGCGACAGACGTGACAGACCGAGCGATTCATCAACGGTCCCGACACGGTTCGCATCTGAAATGAAGGGACGGTACTTCCCAGTTCTCCCGCAGACGGTATGCGATCCGCTCCCTGCGCGATGGCACAGAGGAAAGTCGTCAGCAGAAATATCGGGAATCGTATCGCTCTCATAACACAGATTGTTCTTGCTTGGGCGTTTCTCTGCAATAACAATCGAGGGATCACACGCCCAGGAGACCCAAAGATGCGTATTTTACTGACAATTGCAGCGTTATTGCCCCTCATTTCCGACGTCTCGGCTCAAGACGAAGATTTTTCTCCTCTCACAACTCCCGATCATCCCGCCTTAATCAAGCAGGAATTTGTTTACACGGAGGCTCCCTTTCCACAGTGTCACGCATCGACCATCACCCCCACGAAGTCGGGCCTTCTCGCCTCGTGGTTCGGAGGAACGCGGGAAAAGAATCCCGATGTGGAAATCTGGATTTCACATTTTGACGGCACGAAATGGTCTCCGGTGCGGAGCGTGGCGAACGGGATTCAGAACGAGGACTTCCGTTACCCTTGTTGGAATCCGGTGCTGTTTACGCAACCTGACGGCGAAATCCTGTTGTTCTACAAAGTTGGGGCGAATCCCCGCGAATGGTGGGGGGAGATGATCACCTCGCGCGACGACGGCAAGACCTGGTCAAAGCCGGTCAAACTCCCCGATGGTTATCTGGGACCGATCAAAAACAAACCGGAGCTGATGCCGGACGGGCGGTTACTCTGCCCGACTTCGACCGAACATGACGGCTGGCGGGTCCACATGGAATGGCTGACTGAGGACGGTCAATGGCACAAAACATCGCCGCTCAATGAAGGAGAGACGATCGGAGCGATTCAGCCCGCTATTCTCCGTTGGGGAGACCTAATACAAATCGTCTGCCGATCGCAGCAGAAGAAAGTCGCGACCGCCTGGTCCCCTGACCTCGGAAAAACATGGACCGACATGAAGCTCATCGACAGCCTGCCGAATCCGAACTCGGGCATCGATGCCGTCACTCTGAAAGACGGACGCGGCCTCCTCGTTTACAATAACACCCCGCGCGGACGTTCGCCCTTGAATGTGGCGATTTCCAAAGATGGGCACCAATGGAGGGACGTCATCGTTCTGGAAAACCAGCCGGGAGAATATTCCTATCCCGCCGTCATTCAAACCGCGGACGGGAAGATTCACATCACTTACACCTGGAAAAGACGCCGCGTGAAGCACGTTGTTCTCGATCCGGAAAAAATCTAAGAGCCCGATCGGGAGTTTGAATCGCGAATCTCATCGTATAAGAACTGATGTGACGTGTTGAACAGTCGCCGATAACTGAGCAGTACGACGCTGATCGTCCCGAGCGCGGTTCCTGCCGCGATAATGAACATGATGACGATTTGATACTTCACCGCTTCAATCGGACTGGTTCCGGAGAGTAATTGCCCGGTCATCACTCCCGGTAAGGAGACCAATCCGACCACCAGCATGGAATTCAGGATCGGGATCATGCCGGTCCGGACGGCATTTTGAACGGCTGAACGAGCCGCTTCCCAGCGAGTCCCTCCGAGGGAGAGAATCATTTCGATTTCACCGCGCCGACGTTTCAACTGATCCCCAAGCTTATCCATGCCGAGCGAAATGCCGTTGAGCGTATTGCCCAGAACCAATCCCAGGAACGGAATGATGTAATGTGCGGGGTGATCCTTCCAGGCGTCATGACCAATGACCGCGAAGAGGGTCACTGCCGTCACGAACCAGGAACTGGCGAAAATCGACAGCAGGCTGTTGATTTTCATCAGCGGCATTTTATGTTCGACGCGACCGACTGCCGACCAGGCCGCCACAGTCGTCATCATGAGCGCCAAACCGAGCATCAACAACCAGTTTTGAAGTGCAAACACTTTTTCCAGCACGAGACCAACGAGAGATAACTGCACGATGGTCCGGAAAGAGGCCCAGGCCAGCCGTTTTTCGAGGCCCAACTGAAGTCCCAGCGAAATGGCGGCGTTGATCAATACGAGGCAGGCCGCAATCGCGACATCGAGATAACTGAGAGCGTGAAACATCAAGCGACCGTCTCCCTCATCCGACCACCTTCCAGAGAGAGGATCCGGTCAGCGACGCGATCGGTTAGTTCCTGAGAGTGTGTAACCCAGACTACGGCACGATCCTCCGACTGCTGATGGAGCCATTCGTCGATCATGTCCTCAAAGACGTTCACCGATTTTGAGTCGAGGGCGCTCGTCCCTTCGTCCACCAGAAGAAGCGTGGGTTCAATGATCAGCGCTCGCATTAAGGAGACCATCTGGCGTTCTCCGCCGGACAAATCGCTCGAATCGCGACTCAGAAAAGAGCGGTCTTTCTGAAAACGTCGGCACCAGTCGAGAATCCGGTCTTCCGGCCAGGATGCCTCGTGATGCTGTTTCAGCGATAGCGGTAACCTGAGGTTGTCTTCCACCGTTCCGTCGATCACGGCGACGTTTTGAGCCAGATAGGTCACCTTTGATCGGTATGCAGGTATTTCCGATGGTTGGACAGGACGTCCTCTCCACAATAACTCTCCTTCGGAATGGTCGAGCAACGCCAGACTGCGCAGCAACAGTGATTTCCCCGCTCCCGTCGGACCGCCGATCGCCCATCGTTCTCCCGCTCGGATCGTCAAATCGATTCCTGCAAGCAGAACGTCCCCATCTCGGGTTCGGCGTTCCAGATTTCGAACCTCCAGGAGAGTGTCTGGCGAAGCCATTTTGTCAAAGCCTTTCCACCGAGATCGACGCCACATCATCCAGCATGAGACCACGATCGAGCCGTGCCGGTAACAGCATACCCAGATTCTGTTGCGAACAGGCAATTCCCCATTTCACCGCTTCCACCAGCGTATGCCCCTCGGATAATGCCGCGGACAGTCCAGCTGTTAAACTGTCGCCGCACCCGATCGGATTGATGATCCGTTCCACAGCCGGCACGTTCACCTGGCACTGTACCTCGGGTCCAACCACGATCACCGGACGGGGACCGTCCGTGACGATCACCCATTGCGCTCCGCGCGTGCGAAGTTCCTCAGCCGCCGCGATGACGTCAGAGGTCTCCGTTAGTTCGCGCCCCACCGTTTGCCCCAGTTCTTCGCGATTCGGCTTGATCACCAGTGGACGATTGGGCAGGGCGGAAATGAGTTCTTCGTTACGGGCGTCAAGTACAAATGGAACATCACCTTCCGCCATTAACTCCGCTAAAATCGTCCTCGGAACTCCGGCTGGGAGAGAACCGGAAAAGACGACCAAATCCGCTTCTTTCGAGAGGAGACGAAACTGGGCGATCCAGGACGAGAGTTCTTCCGCGCGGATTGGTTCGGCATTTTCCACCAGTTCCGTCGTCTGGCCGGCGGTTTCATTGAGGAGCGTGATGCAGGTTCGGGTGGCTGATTGGGTTTCGATCCAACGGGAGTCGATCTGCATCTCTTCAAATTCATCGCGAATTGCCGCCGATGGTGTCCCTCCAACCGGGGAGAGACAAGTGACATCACAACCGAGATGATGCAGACCGATGGCAGTGTTCAACACTTTTCCGGACGCAAACTCAAACACTTCTCGCGCGCGATTGACTTCACCATGCTGCAAATCATCGAACAGCATGACCCGCTGCCAGGCGGGAGAGAGTCCAGCGGACAAAATCACAGCATCCCCTCCAGAATCTCCTGCAGCTCTTCATCCGATAACTCTCGTGGATTGCCCGACATGCTGTTGCCGCGCGAGGACGCCACAATCTCAGGGATTTGGCCACGCTGGACTCCCAACGCGGAGAGTGTCTCAGGGATTTTGACGGCACGGCACAATCGTTCGATGCGGGCGATGAATTCATCAGCGACTTGAGCGTCACTGGTTTCTTCGTCTCCGTGTCCGCATTCACGCGCCAGCTCGACGAGTCTCCGTTGAGCGACCGATTGATTGACTCGCAATGCAACCGGCAACATCACAGCACAGGCAAGACCGTGCGGCACTTTACAATGTACTCCCAACGCCGCCGCGACTCCGTGAGCCATCCCCAAACCGGAATTGGCCAATGCCATCCCCGAGAGCAAAGCCGCATGCGCCATTCGTTCTCGGGCCGACCGGGAATAGGGATCGTTGACGGCTTCCACAATCGAGGGAATTGCATACCGAGCCCCCTGAAGTGCAAAGGCCCGCGGAATTGGTTGCGATCGGCTGGAGATATAGCTTTCCAGACATTGGGTGATGGCATCCATGCCGGAATACGCCGTTGTTTCCGGAGGGACACTCACCGATAACTCCGGATCGATCAGGACGACATCGGGGACCATCAGATCCGAACGCAAGCTCTTCTTGAATTTCGGTTCGTAGGAGGAGATGACCGCGTTTTTCGTCGCTTCAGAGCCTGTCCCGGCCGTCGTCGGAATGGCCAACATCGGTAAGGGAGGCTGGGTGATTTTCAAGCCACGTCCGACTCCTTCCAGAAAATCCTTGACCGAGTTCCCTTCTCGATTTGTGGCCATCGCGGCCACCGCTTTGGCGAGATCGAGTGCTGCTCCTCCTCCGATTCCAACCAGGAAATCACCCTCCAGAGGGACATGTTCCAGCAATGCTTTTACCGACGAGTCCACATCGGCGACTTCCGGTTCACGGGATATTGTGATCAGGTGGTGCGGTTCAATTCCCGCGTCGCGAAACGAGTCCAGGATTTCGTTGTATTCCGGTGATTTTGAAAGTGTCCGGGAGCCTAAAACGATTCGGGCACGTCGCCCCAGAGATTTTGATAATTCGCCGCATTCCTGACGCGTTCCCCATCCAAACCTTATTTTGGAGGGGCTGAGTAGCGAATAGTCGAGTGGAGACATGGGATTTCCTGAAAATCGCTTGTTACGTGGCGTCGCTCGCGAATCGCGTCATAGCACCTTTCGGAAACTCAACGGGAATCAGGACTTTTCGCTTTTCACTGGAGTCCTAAGATGAATAAGAACACAATAAAAGACGGATTTCACGGGTGAAGCCGATCCGAACTTCAAATTTCATCAATGACGAAGGATGTCCTCGATGTGGCGATACTTTTCCAGAATTACATTACTGCTGACTTTATCGAGTCTGGTTCTCAGTTCCGCGCCTGCGGAAGAATTAAGCCCCACCGCCCAGCGGCTCAACAAAGATATCAGCTATCTGGCGTCTGACGATCTCGAAGGACGCGGGGTCGGGACCGACGGACTCCAAAAAGCGGCAGAGTATGTGAAAGAACAATTTGCCGCAGCGGGACTCGACGTGACCCAGGTTGAGGGTGATGCATTCCAGACATTCGCGATGCCGAATGGTGCTGAGTTAGGAGACTCCAACCGAGTCGTGCTCCACGGTCCGGACGGTAAAACGATGGGCCTGAAACAAAAAGAGCAATTCACCGTCTGTTCCTTCGGCGGGAGCGGGCTGGTGGAAGCTCCCGTGGTTTTCGTGGGCTACGGTGTCGATAACCCGGAAGCGGACATCGATGAGTATGCGAACGTTGACGTCAACGGGAAGGTGGTCATCATTGTCCGACGAACGCCGCGTCAAGGGCGTGACGATTCACCGTTTAAGGGGCATCACGGCAGTATGCCGATCGATGCCTCCCTGAATACTAAAGTCAGTCGGGCGTTCGGTCATGGAGCGGCGGGAATTCTGTTCGTCAACGATCCGCATAGCGGCGACAGCAAACAAGCAAACGCCGATGCGCAAATTGCGCAAGCCAAAGACAAGTTGGTCGCCACCGTGGAACAATGGATTGAGAAAAACTTTCCGGAAGCGCTTCAGGAGGATCTGGTTCGCGCGACCGAGCGAATCGAGGAACTGAAAGCAATCCATGCGGAACTCGAGACTGATGCCTTGATGGAATTCGGCTACGCCGGAACCGGTAAAAAAGATGACCTCCCGATCGCCCACATCTCTGCCGACGTGTGCAATAAAATGCTGAAGGATTCGTTGGGGATGACGTTACGCGAGTTCGAGACGGCCATGGATGCCGATCTGCAACCGCGCAGTGCGGAATTGAAAGGCTGGAAAGTGACGCTGGAGACCGACATCGATATCGTCCAGGAAAAAGTCCATAACGTGATTGGTGTTCTGGACGGAGAAGGCCCCCTGGCGGATGAAACCATCGTGATCGGAGCCCATTACGACCATGTGGGGTATGGCGGCAAAAACTCCCTCGCCCCCAACAGCAAGGAAGTCCACAACGGCGCGGACGATAACGCCTCGGGAACGGTGTCGTTGATCGAACTGGCTCGGCGTTTCGCTGAGATGGAGACTCCGCCTCCACGACGGATGGTCTTCATCGCGTTTACGGCGGAAGAACTGGGACTCATTGGCAGCGCTCACTATGTGAAAGAACCGGTATTCCCCCTCGACAAGACAGTCGCCATGTTCAACATGGATATGGTCGGACGCCTTAACGAAGACAAGAGCCTGACGGTTTTCGGGACGGGAACGTCTTCACGCTGGAAAGATCTGGTCGTTAAAGAAGGAGAAGCGGAAGGATTCAAACTTTCTATGCAGCCGGAGGGATTCGGCCCGAGCGATCATTCCTCGTTTTACGGGAAACAAATTCCCGTTCTGCATTTTTTCACAGGAACTCACCCCGATTATCATAAACCGACCGACGACGTTGAGAAGATCAACCTCCAGGGAATTGAAGCGGTCGTCGATACCATGGAAGGGATCATCAAAGCGACCCTCTTTGCGGAGGAACGGCCGGATTACGTTGAAATCAAACAACGGGCCAATATCGGTCGGAGCGGCAGTCGTCCCTATTTCGGCTCGATTCCCGACTTCGCCTCGGAAGGGAAAGGATATGCCATTACCGGCGTTTCCCCCGACAGTCCTGCCGACAAGGGAGGGCTGAAAGGAGGCGATCGGATCATCAAGATTGGGAAGATCAGCGTCAATGGGTTGGATGACTTCGATCTGGCTTTGCGTCGGTTTTCAGCGGGGGACGAAGTTGACGTGGTCGTCCTGCGAGACGGCAAGGAAGTCGAATTGAAAGTGACCCTGGCTCATCCCAAATAGGATAATTCACTGGATTATGAATTCTCGTATCCCGATCTTAATCCCGTGTGAGAAATGATTTGCGGCATTTTTCTTCGGGTCCTGACTTGGAAGATCCGGGGGGGACTGAGTATATTTAAGTAATGAGGCTCATTTTGCCTCAGACGCTTATTCGCACGAACCAAAATATCTCAAATCGGAATTATGGCGAAAAAACGCAAAAAACTGCCCAAGGAAGTGGCGATCATTAATGCGGACAACTGCACAGGCTGCGAAGCTTGTCTGGAAGTCTGCCCCGTCGACTGCATTGAAAAAGTTGCCGGATCAACTATCCCAGTGTTGCAATCCTGGTGCGAGATTGATGTTGAGCGGTGTGTCGGCTGCGAAGTCTGCGTTCACATTCCGGGTAAAAAATCCAATCCTTACGAATTGCTGGTCTGCCCCTGGGATGCCATTGAAATGGTTCCCACGATCAACGCCGCCGAGATTGTCGCCGCTAAAGGTGGTCCTCCCGACTACCTTCACGACAACTGGGAACGCGTTGTCGAGCCCGCGATTCGCATGTCGGAACTGGCCGCTGAACAAGCAGCCGGCTAACGCATGATCGTTGCTCTTTTATTGCCACGGGACTGAAATCTGATGTCTGCCCCGTATCGAGTTTTGCTGACTGATCGCGCCTGGCCCAGTCTCGATCTGGAACGAGAAATTCTGGCCTCCGGGAACGCTGAAGTGATCGAATCCCCGGACGATTCGGAAGCAACGTTAATTTCTCTTGCGGCGGATGTAGACGCCATCGCCACCTGCTGGGCTCAAGTGACTGGACGAGTGATTGAAGCGGCTCCGAAATGCAAAATTATTGCGAGGCTCGGCATCGGTCTCGACAATATTGATATTCCAACGGCGACTCGGCTGAAAATTCCCGTCACCAACGTTCCCGATTATTGCATTCCTGAAGTGGCCGATCACACGTGCGGTCTGATCCTGGCTCTGAATCGCAAAATTACTTTCTTCGATCGCGAAGCCAAGCAGGGGCGATACAAACTCAGCGCGGCTGGACCTCTTCGCCGGTTAGCGGGACAGACTCTGGGTTTGATCGGATTCGGTCGCATCGCGCGTGCCGTACGCGAGCGAGCTCTTGGTTTTGGACTGGAAGTAATCGCCCATTCCCCTTCAGGTCGAGATTACGGATGCGGTTGTGAGATGGTCTCACTGGAAGCACTCCTGAAGCGTTCCGACATTGTCAGCTTACACGCTCCCCACACGGATGCTTCTCATCACTTGTTAAACCGTGAAATGCTGTCAAGAATCAAACCTGGAGCGTTGGTGATCAATACGTCACGTGGCGGATTGATCGATCATCAGGCGCTCTGGGAGTCATTGAAAACTGATCACCTCGCAGGCGTGGCTCTCGACGTTTTTGATCCGGAACCTCCGGACTTGTCGGATCCGATGTTTGCAGATCATCGGGTTGTTGTGACCCCCCATGCCGCTTTTACTTCGGAAGAATCATTAGTGGAACTCCGAACCCGAGTATGCCAACAAATCCTCACAACCCTCCAGGGCGGACAACCGGAAAACCTGGTCAATTCAGAAAACCTGGAAGAACTCACGAACGACAACGTTCGTTCTGAAGCCGAATCGTAAAGTTTCCTAACGTTTCGGTGATCCCCAACTGTTTTCGGTGTATAGTATTGCACTCTCTGCAAAGATTTCCCTTCGCCATCAGCGTCAAGTTGATCTTGAGAATCCATGGATCATAGCGAACAGAACAATCAGGATCACGCCGCTGACGATCAGGCACTCGAGGGTCAGGGTGGTGATAATGGCGAGATCTATATCCCGCAGACGCCGGATCCGCTCTCGAATGACTCCGAAGAGTTGCAACGATTCGTTTATGAGCGTGACGACGCAATCCAACAGCTCAGGCTGCGAAATGAAGAGCTACAGCAGAAGCTCTCCCAGCGTGAAAAAATGGTTACTGCGCTCACGTCCCGCCTCGAACAAGCGGCGGAGCAACTCGATCGCTTGCGACGGAGTGGAGCCGACCGTGGAGGTAAACTTCTCGCGGGAATTCCGTCTGAAGTCATCGACGAGCAGCGCGAGCTGATCAATGACCTCAAGGCGGCCATCCAGCACTGGGAAGACATGCAGTCCACTTCGGCTATGGGACGATTCGAGACCCAGTTGTCCGAACTTCGTGAGATGCTCGCCGAGCAGCTCAATCTGAAGCACAAGATTGAATCGAAACCGCCCGAAAATAGTCTCGGTACCCCCTCTTCCCAGACTTCAAAAGGGAAATCCTCCAGTGGTGGAAGCAGTAGTTGGGATGAAATGAAGGCTCGCCTGTTAGGCGAAACCGACAGTCATGCTCCTGTCTCTGACAGTGGAGCGGAAATGATTCCCGGGGCTGAATCATCCTCGGAAGGGGAATCCATTCCAGCGGGCGGCGACTCAGACGAATCGGCTCCTGATTCAGATTCCGCATTCACTGTCGAGATCCGGGAACGTCCGGAAACGGTTGAAAATATCGAGGAGGCGGATGCCGACACACTCCGATCGGCAGTCACCGCACGCGACGAACACATCGATCATTTGATGAACGTCATTCAACAGCTTAAAGAACAGGGCGGCATGGCCGAACTGGAAGCTGCCAAACAGCGTCAGTCAGAGCTGGAAGAAAAACTGCGAAAAGCAGAGATCGAAATGTCGATGGAACGCGCCAAGCTGGCTCGGGAAGAAACTCGCCTCAAGCAAATGGAAGAAGAGATCAACAACCCGAAACAGCGGAAAAATACGGACGAGGCCCCCAAAGAAGGGGGAGAAGAGAAGGGGAACCGCTGGGTCAAGTTTCTCGGGTCGAAGGAATGATAAGCAGTGGGCGTTCGACCTCAGGGGCGGCTTATCGAGGCCGGAAAAGTCGGTTCCCACGCTTCCAACGAAGTAATCACGGTTTTTCTGGCGGTGACGGTGGGGTGATTCAGCGACGCCATCTCGATTTCCATATCTCGTTGAATTCGACAGCTTTGCGGTAACCCCGTGGTCAGTGATAAGGAACAGCTTCCTGTGACTGTCCCCCCCAGAAATCGAGTACGCACCGCGTCTTCGGTCATGGTTCCTTGAGAGTGAATCGGCTTCAGGTCGCCTTGAATCACAACGTGCGCTGTTTTGCCGTCTCCAGAAACATGTTCGATACGAGCATTCAATAATTCCTGAACGGGAACGGGCTGAGCTTTCAGGAACGTCTTCTGCCACTTTGAATCTACGGGGAAGGGGTTGCCCTGGGTCTCCAGTTCACCGAATGGAAGCAGTGCAATACTCTCATCCAGGAAGTTCATCGCGGCTGAGACAAGTTTCTGAGGCCTATGCTCGTGGGCCCCTGAGGCATTGAGGAATTGTTGTTTCGACTCTGGAGAATATTCGGAGACACAATTCTGGAGAAATTCCGCATAACCTTCGATGCGGGTGATCTGATTGTCTCGCGTCAAAACAAATTGAAACCCGTTCCCCACGAGCCCCTGATACGGCAGAGCTTCCGGTGGTGCGACGATTTGATCTCGGGAATCGTAGATGATTTTACGTCCGCCCAGTTGGCTATGGTAGCGAACACTTTGAAACTCCACGTCAATCTCATAATGACCGGGAAGCGCTTTGAGAACGTGAAGAGCGATTAACAATTCGATCTCCTCGGAAACGGGATTCGTTGCGCTTTCGGCTCCTCCGGTCAAACGTTGTTCGATCGTTTTCTGGAAATAATAGGTCTTTCCCTCACGCATCAATACGCGCGGCGCCGAGGCTTTTGACGACGAGACCGGTTTCACATCGATGGTCGTTTCCGGCATCGCCGGGATCGTTTCAAGTTCCTGCTCCTGAGTCACAGCTTCGGGCGATTCTTGAGAACATCCGAAGTTGAAGGCCAGTATGGTTCCCAGCAGTACGGCAATAAAATAGGCTCGCATGTCATCCCTGAACAATCGAGTTAAAGAAATCCGGGGGAATTGGGATGGAATTCGTTCCTTCTATCCCAGTCGCAAGATCTAGCAGGTCTTGGAAATTCCGGAAAGAGGGGATTTCTGATCCGGGGCAAGTCCCGTAACCCTCCACCACAACTTCCCAGCCTGCCTATTTTGATGAGTTCGACCCTGACTGTTTCGGGCTCTTCTTTTTCACTGGTTTGAGTTCCACGCGGACTTTCGTGCCCAGGGGAGGGATGCGTTCATCCCAGGCTTCGTATGCCAAAGCGCCGGAGGATGCCGAGCTTTGTTCCCGGATATCGATGGTTGCGGAAGGGAAATTAGCGACACAGATCAAAGTTCCATCTTCCGCCAGATAATATTTCTCTCCGGTTTTCTCGTCCAGGTAAAATCCACTACCCACAAAGACAAACGTCGCTGTCATCGGCTGTATTTGGGACATTTCAAAGAGATCTTTGACCCTTTTTTGAAAGGTGGATTCCTCGGAGAGCTTAAGCAATTCATCCCGCTGTTCTTCAGACATAATCCCGAACCACAACAGTTCGTGATGTTTCTCATCAAATCGAAGCTGACTCTCCTCCGGCAGATTGACACCCGCCGGCAGACTTTCCAACTCAGTCACAAAGTATTTGCGTGTGGTTCCCCGCATCCACTTTTGAGCGGGGGTCCGGTGCCATTTTTTTTCGGAATCCTGCCACATCAGAGTGATTTCAATTTCCTGTCCGGAAGGGGGGGAAAACTCCGGATCCCAATTGACGGGGGAACCTGTTTTGGCCCCCAGCGCCAACAGCCCGGCATGAACATCCCGGGCTTTACCGTCGAGAGCGAGAATCGATTCATGCTCTTTGGTCCGTTTGAGACAAACCAGCATTTCCAGCAATCCGGATCGGAACACCACTTCAGTCTCGAGGATCACCTTTCCTCCTTCACGATCCAGAAGCACCGTTTTTTGTGGATTCAAGGGGACTTCTTCCGTTGTGGCAGGAACATTCGCCGGCGCGTTCGCAGCCGGAGTCTCCTCAGCCAGAGAACGTCCCCCCGACCAACAAAGCGCGGCGATTACGAAACATTGAACGATTTGTGGAATCCGTCCAGACATCAGCAGCCTCCCACGGAATTCAGCAATGAACGTCGAGTTATTTCCACTTTTGATTCTACACACTCTGTTCCCGACGACATAGGTGGTTTAACCACTCCAGAAAGTCGGAAAATATTTCGTGACGATTCCGCTCGAATTCGAGAGTGTGGCGGGCATCGTTGTAAAGAATCAGATTCTCGCGTTCAGATCCGAATTGCGAAAGCAGACGAAGCGTTTCTTCGTTGTCAATAATTTCATCCTGCCCGGCCAACATCATCAGTAAGGGAAGCTTGAGTTTCGTTGCCTCCGACTGGATCAACTGTTCCAGCTCGAGCGACGCCTTCAGAAAATCGAGCGACACCTGGTGGATTGTGTAGCGGTCGTTCCGGATGAACTCCTGCCAATCCTTCTCACCTGTGAAGAGCGTCGGATCGTCGAGGGGAATTTTGACGCGTTCCCGGCCTTTCCCAAGGGAAACCCCCAGATTCATCAACTGAACCTGCCACCAGTTCGGTTTCATTCTGGCACAGATGCCGGGATACAGGAGAGCCAAACCATCCACGAGGTCGGGATAGCGGATCGCGGTTGCAGTCGCGACTTTCCCCCCCCAACTGATTCCGGTCAAAACAATAGGAGCCCCCGGACGCTCTGAATCCCGCTCCTCTTTGATGTAGGTCAGAAATTGTCTCACATCATGGATCAGACGCTCGTAATGAGGAGTATGCCCGCGATGGCATCCGTTTAATCCCGAACCTCGCCGATCGAGGAAACGAACATCAAAGCCGGCTGCGGAGATCCGTTGTGACGAATAATCGTACCACCCGGAATGGCTCTGAATCCCATGGAGTGCGACCACGTAGCCGCGAGGAACGTCGCTTTGAGCGGACCAGTGGCGGAAGTGGTGATGGTAGTCGTCGGATGTTCGAAATAGTCGTATTTTCATCGCGACGTTCTACTCTGTCTGATTACGGGAGGATGTAGTATTCTGGATCAGCAGCGTAAAATCGTCAAACGACGTCTCCATTACCCACAGATTTCCCTGTCCGAAAAGGCCTCCCGGTCCGAATTACCGGCGCAACCTGAAAAACCTCCATGCAGTTGATTCTGTTGACTCCCACTCTCGATCAGTCAGGTGCTGAAAAGCAACTCACATTACTGGCTTGTGGGTTGCGTGAAACAACCGACTGGGATATCGAAGTGGTGGCGTTAACGAGAGGCGGCCCCTATCAGCAGACGCTCGAACAACACCAGATTCCGGTCACGGTTCTCGGAAAAAGATTCAAATTCGATTCAGGAGCGGCACTGCGATTGAGGCGACTGCTCAGAGATCGAAAGCCCGACGTTCTGCATACCTGGATGTTTACAGCGAATGCTTACGGACGGCTGATTGCGGGGAAGAATCCCGCCTGCAAACTGATCGCTTCCGAACGTTGCGTTGATTCCTGGAAGTCGAACTGGCAACGACGCGTGGATCGTCATCTCATCGAACGAACGGACCGCTTGCTCGCCAACTCACAACCGGTCGCGGACTTTTATCACCAACTGGGATATCCCACGTCAAAGATCGTTACGATCTCGAACGGCGTCGAGATACCGCCCCCTGGAAATTCAGAACGACGAGAACAGCTCCACCGGGAATGGAAACTTCCCGCGGGAGCCCGAGTCGTCGCCCATGTCGGACGACTCGCCAAACAGAAACGCCTGGACGACCTGATGTGGGCCTTTCAGGAGTTTCAGCAACTCTCCGACAACACTTATTTTGTGATTGCAGGCGATGGCCCCGAACGTTCTCATCTCGAAGATCTCGCCATCCGTTACACGTGCGATCATCTGGTTCGATTTATCGGACACCAGCCTGATGGAGTCTCGCTGATGGAGGGAATCGACCTCTTCTGGCTCGGAAGTGACTTTGAAGGAATGTCGAACAGTTTGATGGAGGCAATGGCCGCCGGCGTTCCCGCCGTCGTCTCCGACATTCCCGCAAATCGCGAACTGGTCGTTCCCGGAGTGACGGGAGAACTGTTCCCGCTCGGGAACAAAACTGCCATCGCTCAACTGTCGGATCGTCTCCTGAACCAACCGGATGTCTACGATCGAATGTCGAAAGCCTCTGTAGAACGGATGCGGGACGAATTCAGCGTCGAGCGGATGGTGACCCGCCATCGCGAACTTTACTTGGAACTCCTCAACGAAGGCTAACCCGGTATGTGCGGACTCACTGGAGCTGTCTGGACTCGCGACGGAACCCCCATTTCACTGCGCGAAGTCCACCGCATGACGCAAACTCTCCGCCATCGCGGTCCGGACGCCGGAGGCTTGCTGTTCGCTTCCTACGACACGAATTCGTCGAGATGGACGCATCGTAGTTTCGATGCCGAAAGTGATTCCGTCCCTGACCTTCCTCCGACGCATCCCGGATGTGCACTCGGACATCGACGACTCTCGATCATCGATTTGTCGGAGACGGGAACTCAACCGCTCTCCAATGAGGACGGGACGATCTGGACCGTCTTTAACGGCGAAATCTACAACTATCGCGAGCTCACTTCTGATCTCAAAGGGCGCGGGCATCGATTTCGTACGGAGACCGATACCGAAGTGATCGTGCATCTCTATGAAGAATACGGCGAGCAGTTCGTCGATCACCTACGGGGAATGTTTGCCATTGCCGTTTGGGATTCTCGCCGGGAACAACTCCTCCTGGTGCGAGATCGCATGGGGCAGAAGCCGCTCTATTATCGTCAGGAAACAGGGCGTCTGGCGTTTGCCAGTGAGTTGAAAGCCCTGCTGCAAATCGATCACGCACCGCGAACTCTGAACCGCAGTGCGGTGGATGACTACCTGCTTTACCAGTACGTCCCTCATCCAAATTGCATTCTGGAAGGGTATCACAAGCTCCCGCCGGGCCACCTGGCTCTTTATCGGAACGGAGACCTGACGGTTCGAACTTATTGGACGGCTCCCTACGAGCCGGATCCAAGCTCCTGCTCTCCGAATAGAACCCCGGAAGAATGGGGGGCTGAACTGAAACACCGCCTGAGTGATGCCGTCAAAATGCGGCTGCGAAGTGACGTTCCCCTCGGCGCTTTTCTATCGGGGGGAATCGACTCAACGATTATCGTCGGCTTGATGCAGGAGCTTTCGGAAAATCAGACCCAGACTTTCTCTATCGGGTTTCCTGTCAAAGAGTTCGATGAATCTTCATTTGCGCGCGAAGCTGCAGATCATCTCGGCACCCGGCATCACGAACAAATCGTCCATCCGGATGCCGTCGAGATTCTTCCGAAACTGATCTGGCATTACGATGAACCGTTCTCAGACAGCTCGGCCATCCCGACGATGCATTTGTCCGAAATGACTCGTCAGCACGTCACGGTTTCGTTATCGGGAGACGGTGGTGACGAATTGTTTTGCGGCTATCCTCGTTATCGAGCGGTCGAACTCGCCGAGAAAACGGATCGGCTTCCCCCATTTATCAAGCGTCTGCTGGGACTCCATCTCTGGCAGATGATCCCCGGACCATCCAATCAACGATCGATTATTCGCCGGGGAAAACGATTTCTTTCCGCACTTTCCAAGTCACGAGAGGAACGGTATCTGAACTGGATCTCAATCTTCAACGATGATTTCCGCGCTGGAATCTGGACGGATGAATTTCGGGAATCACTATCGGGACATCAAGCGAAACAATTGATTCTCGATGCGTATCGCTCCTGTCCTTCACGTGATTTCATTACTCAAACCACCTGCGTCGACGTTCAGACCTATCTACCGTGCGACATTCTCAAGAAAGTCGATATCGCCAGCATGGCATTCAGTCTTGAATGTCGAAGCCCGTTCCTCGACCATGGGGTCGCCGAATTGGCGGCCCAAATGCCGATCGAACTCAAAATGGACGCCCGCCAGCAAAAGAAAATACTTCTCGAACAGTTTGGAGACTTTTTCCCTCCCCGTTTGAAATCCCGTTCCAAAATGGGCTTTGGGGTACCGCTGAATGTCTGGTTTCGGAAGGAATTAAAACCGCTATTGCATGACATTTTGTTAAGCGAACGGAGTCTCAATCGAGGCATCTTCCGTCAGGATTATCTGGAGATTTTGATCCGGGAACACCTCGATGGTCGCTGGGACCATGCGTATCGACTCTGGAATCTGCTCTGTCTTGAGCTCTGGCAACGGACATATCTGGATGCGGAAAAACCTCCAACTTCTGCTCCCACAGTGATTTAGAATTCACTCCACCCTAAATGTTAAGCTGGGAGCTCTGAATGCATTCTGAGTCTTCGGAAAAGCTTTTCTGTTACTTGGGTCGTCTGTTCTGCAATCACTGCACGTGTTGCAAGAGCGAAGAATTATTTCCTGAAATACCAAGCCCGAATGTGTCGAAGATCATAGATGTCGCCTCAATCCAGCACTCGCAGCAGACACGCATGAGTGGGTCGATCTTAAGACGAGATCGCATGCGAACGGTTTGATTCCAGTCTCGGCTGCCGCTTTCAGGAAACATCATCATGAAGTGGTTTTTCGGATCAAAGAAGAAGTCCCCCCGGAGTCATCGCAAAGAAAATTTCTGTGCTACAATTGTTGCTCTGATCGCTATTACGTTGATCTACTTCAGCCACGACCCCTCTCCTGCGGGAGCGAATCCGAATGAGGTGCAATTTAATTCGGGAGATATGGGATCCGACATCTCGTCCACTCCAGATTTCTCCGCCGCGAAAAAGGGAGCCGATTCGGGAGAGCTGACAGGCAAAAATGCATTATTGATGCAAATACTGTTATTGGAAAAGGGGTATCGAAACATCGAAGCTGTCCCCGACTACACGGCTACTTTGCATAAGCAGGAGCGTATCGACGGTGTCTTGCGGGAACCGAGTTTCATGCAGGTTAAAATCCGACACGAACCGTTCTCGGTGTACATGAAGTGGCTCGAAGGAGAGGACCCCGGACGGGAGATTTTGTACGTCGAAGGAGAGAATGACAACGAAATGCTGATCAAATTGGGTGGAGTGAAAGGTCGAATGATGCCGACGTTGAAGCTCGATCCAAACGGCGACATGGCGATGGCGGAAGCTCGCTATCCCATCACAACGGTGGGACTGAAGAACGCGATCGATACGATTTTGAAATTCCGTTATGCCGACATGAAGAATTTGAAAAGCCTGAGTTGTCGCATGATCGACGATCAGAAGTTCAACAAACGGGACTGTTTCTGTTTTTTGATGGAATTCAAAAACAAACAAGTCAGTCCGAATTTTCGCAAATCAATTCTGTATATTGATAAGGAAAACTCTCTGCCGTCCTGCATCAAGAATTATGCCTGGGCCCCCGATGGTCAGGAAGAACTCGCAGGCGAAGAGTTGGATAAAGAAACTCTGTGCGAATATTACAGTTTCGGGAATGTGGTGCTCGAAGATCGTCTGGCTGCCATCGACTTCGACGACAACAACTCCAACTATCAATTCCGACGCTAACAGTACCTCGCAAACTCAATCCTGTAGACAATGTAACGGGATAAGTTTTTCTAGAGCGCATGAAGATTAATTGTAGCGGTAGCCGCAGTGCCTCAAGTAGTTCCGA